>DBBC01000060.1 GCA_002292025.1 Firmicutes bacterium UBA994 | reverse complement strand
CTCGCTTTGCGCCAAGCGCTCCGCTACTGTTTTGAAAGTCTCGACTTGAGATAAAATCTCACCCACGTATTGTGGTAGGAACTGAATTCCCTGCAGCAGCTCGCTCGCTCTTGACGGAGCCAGCGTACCGCGGGATAACCCAAGCTCGATGGCTATCAGCGTGAGCGCCGCAAGCTGCGTGGTATAGGCTTTAGTGGAAGCCACCGCAATTTCCGGCCCCGCTAAGGTGTGCAGCACGTGCTGGCCTTCGCGCGCTACGGAACTCCCCACCACATTGGTGATGGCAATTACCCGGCAGCCCTGCCGCTTAGCCTCGCGTAAAGCGGCAAGTGTATCGGCAGTTTCGCCGGATTGGCTGACGATAATGACTAGGTCATCTTGCTTAAGCACCGGATTGCGGTAGCGAAACTCTGAGGCTACGTCGACTTCGACATGAATGCGCGCTAATTTTTCAATCAGCGCCTTGCCCACTAGGCCGGCGTGATAGGCCGTCCCACAGGCGACAATGGCGATGCGGTTTATACCCGTGACTACTGCTTGCGTCAGGCCGATTTCCTCAGCCAAATTAGTGCCGCTGCCCTGTACGCGCCCGCGCAGGGTATCACGCAGCGCTTTGGGCTGTTCGTGGATTTCCTTGAGCATAAAGTGCGGGAACCCGGCTTTCTCAGCGGCCACTTCGTCCCACTCTACGTGCATTATCTTCTTTTCGATTGTTTGCCCCTGACGGAAAAAGCCCACGCCTTCGGATTTAAGCACGGCTAGGTCGCCGTCATCAAGTACCACCGTACGCCGCGTATACGGCAAGAGTGCAGGAATATCCGATGCCAAAAAGTTCTCGCCTTGGCCAAGCCCAATGATTAGGGGGCTATCCTGCCGATATGCCACCACCGTACTCGGGTCGTCGGATGAAACTACGGCAATGGCGAAGGAGCCTTTTAGTTTGGCGACTACCGCTTGCACCGCGGCCGTCAAATCCCCCTCATAAAGCTCTTCCAAAAGATGCGGAATGACCTCGGTGTCGGTCTCCGACGCGAACTTGTGCCCGCGGGCCATCAGCTCGCGGCGCAACTCACTGTAGTTCTCAATAATGCCGTTATGCACCACGGCAAAACTCCCGTCGCACCCCATATGGGGGTGGGCGTTGACGTCGGTAGGTGCCCCGTGCGTGGCCCAACGTGTGTGTCCTATACCTAGGTGCGCGGCAGGATAAGGATTATGCCGAAGGCGCTCTGCTAGGACGCTTAAACGGCCTGCGTTTTTGGCCAGCAACAACCCGCCGTCGTCAAACAACACTATGCCCGCTGAGTCATATCCCCTGTATTCCAAACGTCCGAGGCCGTCCATAATGACGCCCATCGCGGTGGGCTTACCGATGTAGCCGACTATACCACACATTACGTGAGTGTCCTCCTCTACTCTAATAGGGCCGCCCAAAGCGCTGTGCCGCCAATCGCTTGGCGGTTTTGACAATGGGCTATGGTCGCCCTAGTCCCGGGGGCATCCGCCGAATCTTCGATAAACCCCCACCTCGTCATCTGGCTCCGCCAAAGCATCCGGATCGATACTTAGGCGCCCAGATCAGGCGCTTGCAGTTCGAATAATTGCCGCTACCGCTTCTGCCGTCAAATTAGCTGCCGTTGCTTCCTCTGCCTCTACCATCACCCTTACGCACGCCTCCGTGCCGGATGGCCGTACCAAGATACGCCCCGATTGGCCTAGGGTGGCTTCAGCCCGCAATATCGCCTCCTTTACCGCACTGTGTTGCATGGCGGTGTGTTTATCGGGCACCGCTACGTTTAAGAGCACTTGGGGGAAACGCCTAAACTCGTCCAGCCACGCGTCTAAAGGCTTCCCTTGCTCGACTACGGCCTGCAGCAGCATTAGCGCCGTCAGCAGTCCGTCCCCCGTAGTGCTTGACCTAAGGAAAATGCAGTGTCCGGACTGCTCTCCGCCAAGCACCGCGCCCGAACTTTGCATTTCGGTCAAAACGTAGCGATCTCCTACTTGTGCACGCCGCACCCTTATATCTTTACGCCGCAGCACGGCGTCAAGACCTAAATTGCTCATTACTGTCCCCACGACAGTAGACTGCGTCAAGAGCCCCCTCATTTGCATGAAGGAAGCACAAATATGAAGAATGTTGTCTCCATCAGCAAGGCGTCCTTGTGAGTCACAGGCAATCAGCCTGTCGGCGTCACCGTCAAAGGCCAGCCCGAGGTGAGCGGATTCGCTTCTCACCCGCTCTTGCATATACTGCGGGTGCGTAGAACCAGCCATGACATTGATGTTAAGTCCGTCAGGCAAAACATTCATAGGGACAACCTCCGCCCCCAGCGCCCTGAACAAGGCCGGGGCTAGAGCGAAGGCCGCGCCGTTAGCAGCGTCCACGACAATCTTAAGCCCGGCTAAGTTTACGGGAACCACGCCTTGAAGATAGCGAAGATAATCCTCCCGCAGCGCGATCTCTTGCCGAAGCACACCCACCCGGTCGCCCGCGACGGATGGCGCGCCTCTACTTTGGACTATCGTCTCGATGGCATCTTCCGTTTCGTCGGGGAGTTTGTAACCGTCCTGTGAGAAAAATTTTATGCCGTTGTCAATAGCAGGGTTGTGCGAAGCAGAAACGACCGCCCCTAAGCTCGCGTGATGGCAGCGCGTCAGGTAGGCCAAGGCGGGGGTGGGAACTACGCCTAGGTCAACGACATCTGCCCCGGCTGACATGCAGCCGGCGGCTAGGGCGGAAACGAGCAAGTCGCCTGAGCGGCGCGTATCTCGACCCACAAAGACTATCGGGCGGCGCGAGGCAGCAAGCGCGGTTACGGCGGCACGCCCCAAGGCCAGAGCTAGTTCCGGGGTGAGCTCTGTATTAGCTTTGCCGCGGACACCGTCCGTGCCAAACATTCGCAAATCATTTCACCTTCTCATCTTGCTCTGGGAGGGCCTACTAGAAGTAAGTATCTGTGGAGGCAGGATCCACTAAGAACACTAAGTGGCACAAAGAGCGTCTTAGTGACCGTTCGTGTCCTTCGTGGATGGTGCCCTCTCGATTGCCCCTATGGACTTTGAGTATACATGACAAAGAACCACAATACCAGTGCCAGCACTAGGGCTAGGATATGGGTGCCGATATCCCTGCGGTTTATCCTCACGGCTTCACCCCCCATGAGAAAGGGGATGTCGCTTGCTCAGGCGGCAGTGACTTTTCCAGTTGCGTTGCCAGCGACCGCACATCAAGGTGACGAAACAACCTCCCGGCCTCCGCTAGCGAGATACTCCCTGTCTCCTCCGAGACAACCACTGCCAAAGCATCTGTTTCTTCCGTGATTCCCAGCGCGGCGCGATGGCGGGTACCAAGCTCTTGCTCTAAATCTGCCTGTGCGCTTAGGGGCAAGTAGCACCCGGCGGCCGCCAACCGCCCGCGACGGATAACTACCGCCCCGTCGTGCAAAGGAGTGTTAGGGATAAACGTGTTGAGCAAGAGCGCTGTGCTGACCACTGCGTCGATAGCCACGCCCGTCTCCGTGTACTCCGCCAGCCCTGTTTCCCGTTCTATGACGATAATCGCTCCGGTACGTGTTTGGCTAAGGGCCCCTGCCGCGTCCGCTATCAGAGTCGCCAAGCGCGACCTCTCCGGCAACTCCGCACCGAGGGGAAAGCGTTTGTTTAAAATTTTACTCCGCCCTAGGTGTTCAAGCGCCCGTCTTAGCTCAGGCCAAAACAGTACCGGCACAGCCACAAAACCGGCTGCTATAGTGCGTGATAGCAGCCAGTTTAGTGTCCATAAGCCTAGCCGGTCGCTGATTACCGTTACGGCAAGCAGTACCGCCAACCCCTTAATTAATTGCACCGCGCGGGTATCACGTATAAGTATGATCAGGCGATAAAATACATAGTAGACGATAGCTACGTCGATAATGTCCAGCACGCGCACTCCCGTAAGAACTTGCGCGAACATATCCCACATTGGCGCTCACCTCCTTGCGCGCTGTCCAAGCCGCAGATAATGCGCGAGTTAACGGCGCAGCTTGTCTAATAGTGAAGCTACGAAGCCCGCTTTAGACGTAGTCCCACTCTTTGCGGCTTCGAGCACCACGCTCTCTGCTTCTTCATCCTTGCCCATGCTTTTAAGCACTTTTGCCACATTGTCGCGGGCGACGGTGTTATCAGGGTCGATGGCCAGTATCTCTCTCCACACTGCGAGAAGTTCGTCAAGCTTGCCTTCATGCCTGTACATGGCGGCTTGGGCTATCAATGCCGGTAAGTATTTAGGGTCCACGGCCAGTGCCTGTTGCCAAAACACCTGCGCCTCATCGTAGTGACCGCGCCGCGCCGCAGACTGTCCTAGGTTAAAGTAGGGGTGAGCATTCTTAGGGCTCTCGGCCGCGGCCTTGCGCCACACAGCGTACGCGCGCTCGCTATCATCTTGCCGGTCATAGACTTCTCCCAAGGCCAGCATAACATCAACATCTGTAGGGGCAAGCGCTGCTGCCTGCTCTAAATGCAGGGCTGCCGCAGCTAAGTCACCGATGTTCAGGTGTGCCAACCCAAGGTTAAAGCGCACTCGGCTGTCGTCGCGCTTGGACGTGAGGAAGTCTTGGCCAGAACTTATACACGCTTGATAATCTCCCTGATCAAGGTACAGCGCACATAGATTTATAAGTGCCCGTGGGTCTTTGGGCTGCAGCTTGAGTACAGCCTTCCACTCTTTCTCAGCCGCCTGCGGCTCCCGCCGCATCAGGTGTACTTCCGCCAGCGTATAGTAAATCGACGGATGCTTAGGCTTTATGGCCTTAGCCCGGCGCAAGTGCAAAAGCGCCGCATCACTCATGCCTTGCATCGCGTAGACCTTACCCAGAAAGTAATGCGCGCCGTCGTTGCGCTTATCTAGTTTTATGACGTGCTGCCAAGCGGCAACAGCCTCACTGAGCATATTCTTCTCGGCATAGGCTATACCTAACAGGTAATGACTGCGATGCTCCGCGGGCGCATACTTTATGGCCTGCAAGAAGTGCGTTATAGCCTCATCAACTGCGCCCTTTTGCATAAGTGCGACCCCAAGGTCATGATGTGCGGCAGCATTCTCCGGACTGTGCGCTAGGGTGTTCCGGCAGACGTTAATGATTCTTTCTATCTGCTCAGGCGTGTATTTTTCTGTCATTAGCGTAATGCCCCCCTGACGTAAGATCGCACCTCCATGCCCATCTGCACGAGACCCTGTCGCAGCCGTGTGAGCCACGACTGCGGTAGGACATGGACTTCGCCCACTACCTCGCCTAGGGGCTTGATAGCTAGCTTGCTCGCGGCCAGATAGACCGCTCCCTCAATGCGTCCCGCTACACGCAGTTCTGCATTGTAGACCCTGAGATCGCCGCGCAGCACCTCTCCCGCCGGTAGCGTCACGACGCCGCCGCGAAGCTGTATGCTGACGTGTGGGTCTGTGCTTTCAAACATAGGCCTTGCCCCATCGGTCAAGACATAAAGCGGCGAACCTAGGAGCAGCATCAGCGCTGCAACAGCTCCCGCTGTTCGCCATTTACGCCAGCTTGCCCGGCGCTCTGCTTCACGCGGCAAGCGCGCCAAAATGGCCGCCGTAAACCCTTCTGGGGCGGGAATATCGGGCAACGAGCCTAGCCCTTCCTCTAGTTGTTCATGTATTGACTTGCAGTAATGGTTACTGCTCACGGCGTGACCCTCCTTGGGAGTATTGAGTACCCTTTTTCAATTAATGCTTGTCGTAATGCCTCGCGTGCGCGGTGCAGCCTAGTTTTTACTGTGGTAATGGGTAGTTCCGTGACTTTGGCGATATCTTCATACGACATGTCGTGGGCGAAGCGCAACAAGAGCACCATGCGATACATTGGAGCAAGTTCGCGCAGCGCGACCTCCAGCACTACCCGCAAGTCATGCAGCTCGGTCATTTCTTCCGGACCGGGGGATTGGCATTCTACCTGCCAGAGCATGTCGTTATCTTGTCCCGGTTGGTCGTCGAGATAGACGGTCTTCTTTTGTTTGCGCAAGAAGTCTATGGCTAAATTCTGCGCAATGCGGTAAATCCACGGCGAGAAGCGCATGTCGTGATCGAAAGTGTGAAGACTGCTGTAGACGCGGATAAAGACCTCTTGCGCTAGGTCATTGGCGTCCTCTCTATTCCCCGTCATACGGTAGAGGAAGGCGAAAATCTTGTCTTTATAGGCATCGACGAGTTCAGCGAAGGCGCCTACTTCACCGCGCTTGGCTCGCTTGATGAGACTCGCCGCAACCAGATCCACAGCCGAACCTCTTCTCTCCCCTTGATAGTACTACGTAAATAAGTTCACTGCGTTTCATGCGATTCCTGCCGGTGTGCCCCTTCGCTCCCTGTCTCCTCTGTGCTTTCTTGCCTCTCATTTCTTGCTTCTTGCCTCTTGTTAACTGTTATAATCTACCCAAGGAGGGTGACTTATGAAAAACGTAGCGTGGATCGGAACAGGTGTTATGGGCAACCGCATGGTGGCGCACTTAATCAAGGCGGGGTACTCAATCGCGGTCTTTACCCGCAACCCAAATAAAGCAGAAAATCTTAAAGACCGGTGCAGAGTGTGCGCCACCATTGCCGAAGCCGTGGCAGGCGCGGATGCAGTCATCTCTATGGTAGGGTATCCGCAGGATGTCGAGCAAGTCTATGCCGGGCCGGGAGGTGTGTTCGAGACCGCACAACCGGGGACGCTGTGCATAGATATGACTACGTCCAGCCCCACGCTGGCAGAACAACTGTATCAAACAGCCCTGTCCAAGGGAATGCGGATGCTAGACGCCCCTGTCTCCGGCGGGGACATCGGCGCCGCTAACGCCACACTGTCCATTATGGTAGGCGGAGATGCAGCCGACTACGAAGCAGCTAAAGGCATTTTTGCTTTGCTGGGCAAGAACATAAACTATATCGGCAGAGCGGGGGCGGGGCAACACTGTAAGCTGGCAAACCAGATTGCCGTGGCCGGCAACATCGCTGCAGTTACCGAAAGCATGCACTATACGCAAAGCAAAGGCATAGACCCTCACGTCGTCCTACAGGCCATATCCGGTGGGGCGGCCGGTTCGTGGCAAGTCAGCAACAACGGTCCCAAGATCCTAGCCGAAGACTTCGCCCCGGGATTTTACATCCATCATTTCGTCAAAGACCTGAGCTTAATAATTGAAGAAGCGCACAAAGCAAAAGTCACTCTCCCCATAGCTGAACAGGTTTTATTTATGTACGCCGTCCTGCTCGAACAGGGGTATGGGCAACTAGGAACGCAGGCATTGTGTAAAGCATACGGGTCACTGGAAGTGAGAGATGAGAAATTAGAGGTGAGAGACAAGTAACGAAAGAACAAAAACAAAAGGACGGAAACGAGAAACGAACCCCGCCGGGTCTTGCCACGCAGCGGGGTTCGCATAACATGCGCCGGATTAAAGTTTGGCTAAGACGTCTGCCAGCGTAGGTTTGCCGATTTCCTGCAGCTCGTAACGCACGCGGGTATGGGCCTTGTCTATTTTTAGGATGCGGCGTAAGTCAATCGGAGTAGCGATAAGTACGGTGTCGCAGGGCGTAGCCGCAATAGTACTCTCCAGTTCGGAGATTTGCTTGCCGCCGTAACCCATGGCTGGCAGTAGTGCCCCCATATGGGGGTACTTTTCAAATGTGGCCTTAATCGTACCCACAGCATATGGCCTCGGGTCGACGAGCTCCGCTGCGCCAAACTTCTTGGCGGCGACTACGCCCGCCCCATAGGCCATTTCCCCGTGCGTTAGGGTAGGGCCATCTTCAATCACCAGCACGCGCTTGCCGCGTAAGCGGTCCATATCTTCCACAAAGATAGGAGAAGCTCCATCAATGACGATGGCTTCAGGGTTAATCGTAGCCACGTTTTCACGCACAAGGGAGACGGAATCGGGGTTTGCGGTTTCAATTTTATTAATGACAACTACATTTGCCAGGCGCAAGTTGCTCTCGCCGGGATGGTAGAGCAGCTCGTGCCCCGGACGATGCGGATCGACCAGCGTAATATGCACATCTGGCTTAAAGAACGGCGTGTCATTATTGCCACCGTCCCAGACAATGACATCTGCCTCTTGTTCGGCGGCTCTGAGAATGCGCTCGTAGTCTATGCCTGCGTAGACAATAACACCGCGGTCAATATGCGGCTCGTACTCTTCGCGCTCCTCGATGGTGCACTTGTGGTGGTCTAGGTCGGCATAGCTGGCAAAACGCTGGCATATCTGTGCGGTCAGATCGCCGTAGGGCATGGGGTGACGCACCGCGACGACCCTCTTGCCCATAGCTTTGAGCGTGTCGCACACCTTGCGGGTGGTCTGGCTCTTGCCTACACCCGTACGGACGGCGCAAACTGCTACCACCGGCTTATGGGACTTAATCATGGTCTGCCCCGCACCTAGCATGCTAAAAGTCGCGCCGCTGGCGATAACTTGTGAAGCTTTGTGCATGACGTAAGTATGCGGCACGTCGCTGTAGGAGAAGACAACTTCGTCCACGCGCAATGATTTAATCAAAGACGATAGTTCTTCCTCGGCGTGGATGGGAATACCGGCAGGGTAGAGCGAGCCGGCTAGTTCTGCCGGATAGACACGTCCTTCGATGTCGGGGATTTGTGTCGCGGTAAAAGCTACGACCTCGATTTGGCTGTCGTGGCGATAGCGCACGTTAAAGTTGTGAAAATCGCGCCCTGCTGCGCCCATAATCAGTACACGTCGTTTTTGCATGTGCGTTCCTCCGTTCTGTTGATATCTGGACTGATGTCGATGGTCGGCCCACAGTCGATGCGGGCTAGTTTGTAAAACTTCGTGCCCCTTGGTGTCCTTAGTGGATCAATCGTTTCCTAGCGACAGCTAAAGTGTCGCCACCATCACGGCTTTGATGGTGTGCATTCTGTTCTCTGCTTCGTCAAACACGACGGAGTGGCGACTCCTAAACACTTCGTCCGTGACCTCGCGGATATCGAGTCCACGCTCCATGGCTTCCTTAGCTACGCCGGTAGCAAAGTCATGGTAAGCCGGCAAACAGTGCATAAAGATGACATCGCCGTTGCCGGTCGCTTTAAGCATATCCATAGTCACACGGAAAGACGAGAGCAGCTTTACCCTTTGCTCCATTTGGTCTTCTTCACCCATGGACACCCAAACATCGGTATAGACTACGTCTGCGCCTTTAAGGCCATCAACTTGGTCGGTGATTTCGATCTTAGCGCCGGAGGCCTCTGCTACCGCGCGGATTTTAGCTAGAGTTGCCTCCGCCGGCCAAAGCTCTTTGGGTCCAAGCGCCACGTAGTGCATGCCCATTTTGGCAGCGCCGTACATCCACGCGTAGGACATATTGTTGCGCGTGTCGCCGACATAGACGACTTTGACTTTACACAGGGGCTTAGCCACATGTTCTTCGATCGTCAAAAGGTCGCCAAGAATCTGGGTGGGGTGGTCGACGTCGGTTAATCCGTTCCAGACCGGCACCCCGGAGAACCGGGCTAGGTCTTCTACGATGCTTTGCTCGTAGCCGCGGTACTCTATGCCGTCGTAGTAGCGCCCCAGCACCTTAGCGGTATCTTCTAGTGATTCTTTCTTGCCCATCTGCGAACTCTTAGAATCAAGAAACGTGACATGGCCACCCTCATCCAGAGCCGCTACTTCAAAAGCACATCGGGTGCGTGTAGAGGTCTTTTCAAACAGCAGGACAATGTTCTTGCCTTTGAGTCTCTCCCCGGTAATGCCCACACGCTTCTTGGCTTTGAGGTCTTTAGAGAGCTCCAACAGATAGCGGATTTCCTCTTGCGAGAAATCCATCAATGTGAGCAGGCTTCTGCCCTTTAGATTTACTGGCATGGATAACCCTCCTCCTATGGCGTAATTATGGTTCCGGCTAAGCCTCGCACGGCTTGCCCAGCTAACCCCAGAGAAGTAATAATCGAACGCTTCCCGCCGTCTTCTATAAATCGTATGGCGGCAAGTACTTTAGGCCCCATGCTGCCGGGCTTAAAGTGCCCCTCTCCATAGTACCGCTTAGCCTCAGCGAGCGCAAGCCCGCGCAAATTTACTTGCTCCGGCGTGTTGAAGTTGATAGCCACTTCCGGCACATCGGTAAGGATCATCAGCGTGTCAGCCTCGACATCGCAGGCTAGGCGTTCGCTGGCTAGGTCTTTATCAATAACGGCCTCCACCCCGTGGAGTTTTCCGGCGCGTTCCACGACGGGGATGCCGCCGCCGCCTGCGGTAATCACCAGCGCCTCGCCGGCCAGCAGCGAGCGAACGGCAGACCGTTCTACAATGCGAATGGGGTCAGGCGAGGGCACTACTCTGCGCCAACCGCCGCGAGCCTTGTCCTCGCGCATAACCCAGCCTAAATCTGCGCTAAAGCGGGCCGCCTCCTCTGCCGTATAAAAGGACCCGATGGGCTTGGTTGGGTATCTAAAAGCCGCGTCGTTTTCGTCGACCAGCACTTGCGTAACAAGACTAACGACGGGCTTGGGGATGGCGCGTTCCGCGAGAATGTTAGTCAAAGACTGCTGAATCATATAGCCGATCTGCCCTTGCGTGGCCGCGCCGCAAACATCGAGCGGCATAGGGGGCACCTCAGCCTTGGCCAGCTCGTTCTGCAACAGCACCGCGCCGACCTGTGGGCCGTTGCCGTGTGTGACGATAACTTGATTCCCAGCCTCTACGAGGTCTGCCACTGCCATACAGGCAGTGTGTATATTAGCCCGCTGTTCCTCTGCTGTGCCCTTCTGCTTGGCCTGCAGCATGGCATTCCCGCCAAAAGCGATAACAAGACGTTGCAAGCAATGAGTCCTCCTTTATAAGGCATTTGTCCTAGAAAATATTACACGCATTAACATAGCAGACAGCGAGGCCTGCCCCGTTACAGGAAATAAAAACCATACAGTGCTAAGAACATAGCGCTCAGAACTACGAGTGCTACTGCGCATAAGATGAGTGCAACTTTCTTGGCACGTTGAAACTCCTCTGCTTTGCCCGCAATATAGTAATAGACGGCAAGAACTGTTACCACAAGAAAAACAATGCCTATCAACCAAGTAAAGAACATCATAAGCATCATCAATGGCCTCATTAAAGACATCATTATTATAGTCCCCTCCTTTCGCTACATGTTCCGATCCGGTAACTGCAAAGTATCTCGGCACGCACTCGGCATATGAGGCCTAGCATACCACCTTTCGCACATAGGGTGAGGTCGCCGCGGCCAGCAGCGCGCCGTAGCCGGGGATAAAAGTCACTAGGTCGCCTATCTGCATTCCGGGGACTGCAGTGACATCGAGAATAAGGTGGTCGCTGCTCGCGCCCACTACCTCCGCGCCGTCAAGTACAGGAGCGAGCCCTTCCGGCACGGTGTCTTGCCGGCCCAGACTGAGGATAGCCCTCTGCCGCAGTCCGCGGTCCACAAAAACCGGCACGCCGCCAAAGGCGTCTTGCCCTGTAGTGCCAACGGGGACAGAAGGCTTAGTTTTTAGCTCGATTACCTCGGCGGTAAGCGTACACGCGTCAAGGTAAGCCCCTGGGATGGGTTGACGGTTAATCGCCTCGCGGCCCAAAACAATCCCCTCGCCAATGCGCAAATTGTTGATGCCGGCAGGAAATTTCCCGGAAAATAAACTCGCTAAGCTGCTGGAATTACCTCCGGACACTACCAGCTTGCGCGCTAGCCTCTGTTCGGCGTCCTCCGCTAGCCGGCGCAAAAGCTCCATATTGTTCTCATCGGGGATTACGCCGCCGTAACAGGCTAAGTTAGTGCCCAGCCCCACGACTTCGATATGGCGGAGGCGCAGGCACTCCGTTAACAGCGGCGGGAAATCCTCCGGCCAGACGCCTTCGCGCAAGTCACCCACATCGACCATCAGGATAACCTTGTGTCTTATCCCGAGCACAGCCGCGGCGTTGTCTAGCGCCTGCAACGTGCGCAGTTCAGAGTTAAGCGAAACGTCGGCCAGTTTTACTGCTTCTTCCACCCGGCTCAGCGAGGGCAAGCGCAGCAGCACAAACGGTCCTGCCACTCCGGCGGCACGCATGGCGGCAATGTTCTCGAGGCGTGAGTCTGCTATAGCTGCAACCCCTGCCTGTTTAAAGGCCAGCGCCGCTGCGGGCAGCCCACACAGCCCCTTAGTCACGCCATAAACACTTACACCCACAGCGCGTGCTTGGTCACAGATCAGCCTGGCATTGTGCTCAAGCTTCTTTAGATTTATCGTCAAAACCGCCATTTTGCACCTCCGCCCGCAGGCTCTGCTTCATTAGCCGCAAAGCCTCGCCTTTATACTCTCGGCTCAGCACACCTAAGACTGCTAAGTTATAGTCCCGGTCAATCAGCACTCGAACCATTTTAGGATACATCTCCTGCTGTGCTGTGACGCGCAACCCTGCCTTTAGAATTGCCTCGGCACCGGCGAGCTTAGTGAGCGGCCCGCCTGTGCCTATAACCCATCGCACTGCGGTAAGGTCTTTGCCTTGGGCGATGGTGCTTTTGCCAAAGGGTCCATAAAGATGCTTGATGCGACCTACATGCCGCTGCAGGGCTGTCTCTACCGCTTGGCGCGTCAGCAACTGCAGCGCACGATACTGCAAGGGCGTTGTCGGGATAGGGGGCCATGTGAGAAGAACCTTAGCCAGATCAACATCTGCCTGCGCTGCCTCGTGCGGTTTAACCAAAGCCGCTACCTGGCGCACGTTTACATAGACCCCTAGGTCCCCTTCTACCGTCCGCTTAGCCAGCGGTTCTGGGTTTATGAGGAGCCGCGCCAGCTCCTCGCTGCCTTGTGTCACGGAGTGCACGTCGGTTGTAGCTCCCCCTACATCGACTACGAGCAGATCGCCAATCTCCGTATAGAGAGCTTCCGCCGCCTTCATCACTGCGCCCGGAGTAGGCATGATACTGCCCTGCACCATCTCACGGATGCGTTCCATGCCCGGCGCCTGCACGATATGTTCTTCAAAGACTCCTTGAATCGCGGCGCGCGTGGGCTCGATACGAAGTTCGTCAATGCGGGGGTACACGTTGTCGACCACCATCACGCGCTTGCCGGAGGCGGCAATTATTTCTTCTACCTCTTGGCGGCAGGCTATATTGCCGGCATAAATAACAGGTGCCGTGAGGGGCAGAGCGGCAATTTTCGCGGCATTAGTTACCGCCGTGGCGCGCTCGCCGTAGTCTACGCCGCCGGCCAGCAAGATAATGTTGGGGTTTATAGCTGCGATCTCTTGCAGATTTTGCGCGGTAAGCTCACCGCTCGTAACCAGCTTAACAATTGCGCCTGCGCCCAGTGCCGCTTCTCTCGCCGCCCTAGCCGTCATATCGTAGGCCAAACCATGCACCGTCATGCGTAAACCGCCCGCGGCACTGCTGGTAGCCAACATACGCCGCCAAGTTAAGGGTGCCCCAAGGACACTCTCTAGATCTTTCACAGCCTGGGCAAGACCCAGCGTGACGTCCCCGTCTGGTACCGTAGTCGGCGCTACTCCCTGCCCTAGGAAGCGAGGGTCGCCCGCCTCAAACCCCGTAAAGGCATTAACAACCGTCGTAGTGCTGCCGATTTCTGCTACTAAGACATCGGCAATCAGCGTTTGCTTCAATTGAGGCCACGCTCACGGCGGTTCTTGACCATAAAGCTGGCTACATGAATGCCCTTGGTGCCGCGGCCAAAACCGGCGTCTAGTTTAGACTCCACCGCCAGTTCATGCGTTACCTGTGTGCCGCCGGCGATTAAGATTAGGCGATGGCGCACGCCTTTTTCTATGCACAAATCGTGTAGCCTGCGCATGTTGATGCGATGAATATCGGCGTGAGTGATGATGGTGCTGATTAAAATAGCGCGAGCGTCAAGCTCGATCGCGGCGTCGACGATTTTTTCGATCGACACGGAGGTGCCCAAGTAGTGGCACTCTACGCCATAGCCCTCTAAGCCGCCGTGCTTGATATCGATGACTTCGCGCAAGCCCACAGAGTGCTCATCGTTGCCTACGGTGGCGGCCACGATGCGCAGCGGCCTTTCGTGGATTTCTTGGCGTACTTCGTCGGCACTCAGCACCACTTCTTCCGGCGGTAAGTTTAGTGTGGCGCTGTCAACAGTGGCATCTAAAATGCCCTTAATCTCGACATAAGTTCCCTCCGCCTGCTGCATAACCTGCTTATGTATAACCTGAGGGTCGCGTAAGTTCATCTGCTTAGCCAACTCCAGCGCGCTGAAATGGGCCATGCGCGGCTCAGCCGGCAAAAACATTTGCACCGCTACCACACCGTCACCCGCCCACTCCACTTCCGGCTTAACCAAGCCCTTTTCGCGTAGCTCGCGCGTTGCCGCCATGCGGGTGGCCGCGTTGTCGACAGCGTCGAGCTCGTCGATATAGGCGATTTTGCTGTGGTCGCACAGCGTGCAGCCGCCCACTGCTTCACAAACGCGGCCGGCAAACTGCGCTGGGATATTATTGTAACCGTAGTGATGGCAAACCGGCGCAAAGTAATCCGCGTCACGCTCCACCACGGTGTCGACACCGATGCCGCCGTTGCTCTTGCGCACAATGCCGTCGCCGTTGCGCTCAGGGTAGTAGCCGCTGTCAACAAAGAAGCCGGCTTCGACGGCTTTAAAGTAACCGCCCACGGAAAGCATTTCTTCCATAAATAGCACAGCGCGTTCCTTTAGCTCTCGCACCCGCTCCCCGAGTGGGCCGTTGCGCTTGATTTCTAGCATATCGTTAAGCCCGTCCATAGCCAAAAACGCCTGCTTGGCGGTGCTTACCGCATTGATGTTGTAATAGTGCCACGGCACGTTGCGCCCTTCGTCCGGGGTAATGGTGCTTTGGATATCAGCGCGCGTCAAGCGCGAGATCAATAGATTCAGCGTGTGGCTGACGATTGCTTCGCGCGTGTCGGACTCGATGTACTTGGTGTTCATCTGCGCGCGCACGCGGTACTCGCGGAAGAGTTCGCGCAGCGCCACGGCATAAGGCAAGTCAAAGCTCAGTGCAGGCACCGGCGCGGCGCAGGGCGGCACGGATGACAGACAGATATTCTCCGTCTTCATGCCCACCAACCGGCTGTAGGCGCTGTTAATGCCATGCTGTACCAAAAGCTCTGGCATCACCTTCCAGCCTTCGCGCGCAGTGGCGTTAGCGTTGTGCGCGCCGTCAATCTGCGCCATGTCGGCGTAGGCCATCAGCGTCTTAGCCACAGCTGCGTCCACAAAGCTGCGCTGCATGTTCACGTTGCGGTACAGCACGTTGTACTGCGGGTCTTGGTGGGCACCGTTTACGCCCTCCTCGGCGAAGAGCACCGCGATTTCCGGCCCGGCCACGCCGCTCACATAGGAGTGAAAGTTAATGGGGCGGCCGACTTCGTCCTCAATCAGGTCCAGCGCCTTGCGCGAAGCCCGTACTTGTTTGCGAGTGATAGGCACCCCGCCGATACCTTCCGGCGTGCCCTCGATCAGGCCGTCGTAATGGCTTTGCCCTGCGGTACGTATGACCATAATATGGTCTGCGCCATGCCACGCCGCCATACGCATGCGGCGGAGGTCATCTTCAAACCGCCCTGAGGCGATCTCAGTCGTGATTACGCAATCGGGCTGCGGGTCAATATTCCCAAAGTGTTTAGCCGAGGGCAGGGGTATACTTTGCGTCAGCCCTTCTGATGTCTGCTTAAACGTCAACCCGTGTATAACCTGCGGACTGACAGGCTTGCGCCAAGTCCAGCCCTTGCGGCGTGGGCGATAGTGCTCTAGGTTCTGTAGTATCGCTTCTACGTTGAGCTTCTCGTGCTTGGCTAACTTATCCACTAGCGCACACTCCCCGCAAAAATCTGCTGCAGCTGCTCGGCGGCAGCCTCGGTTGGCAGAAGTTCGGCTGCCTGCTTAAGGGTGATGTCGTTGGCGTTGGCAAGGCGCCACAACACATGGCCGGCGCCTTTGCCCAGCAGCCCTAACTCGGCCACCCGCTTGACAATGGCTTGGGCCTCGAGGCTGGAAAACCCCATGCGCAGGACTACCGATCGCTCAATTGAGGGCGAGGTGTGTTGCGCGGCCATATCTACTAAGGGCTGTGTAATGTTGTGGGCTAACTGCCAAAAACGACGCTCGAGTTCGTCCTCGCTGAGGCGAGCGAGGTGCGCGCGCCGCGCGGCGAAATCATCTGCTCGTTGCATAGGGTAAACCTCCTCTTTTATGTGGGTTGACCGCCGATTCTCGGCGCTGCACGCTATCAGCTGCGCGCCGCCGCCAAAACCTCGTTGCGCGTAGAGCGGCAATCCGCCATAAGAAAATCAATCTCGTGCGGGCTGAGCGGCACACCGCCTTTGCGCTCAATGGCGTTATGCAGGTAGGAACGGCGCAGATCAGCCAGAGCAATGTCTTTAACCGACATCTGGCGCGGATGTTCGGGTATGATAATGCTCTGGCCGGGGACACTCTGCCGCGGGTCGCCTAAGGCCACTTTAATGCCTTGCTGGCGGGCAAAGGCGAGCTGGGCGTTAGGATGCTTGCCGGCACCTGTATACTCAGTCTCTTGCACCACTATGGTCTGCTCGGCGCCCATGGTTTGCGCTAGGACAAAGGCTGCGGCAAGGGCGATATTCCCGGCCGGGCCGCGCTCTAGGCCTTCAAGTTGTGCCAGCATCTCCGTCGCATAGAAGGCCTCGCCTTGCGTCACCGTCACGTATCGATCTAGGTACCTGAGGGCGCGCGCGGCGTTTCTTGGCACGTCGGCGCGATCCGGCCACGTCGCAAAGGGGACACCAAAACCGGTGTGCCCGGTGGTGAACGACTTACGGTTAAAATCTGTATCGCTGGCCATATGCAGGCCGCTGAGGTCCACGCTGGCCCCTACTATTTGCGTGCCGGCAGCGCCCGCGCGGCGCAACCCGCGTGCCGTACCCGTGACATTGCCGCCACCGGCATGAGTTACGACTACCACGTCCGGCGGGCGGCCGGTATGCTGTTCTAAATCTTGGGCCAGCTCTAACCCCAAGGTTTCAATCCCCGCAATGCCAAATGGCGTGTACAGCGAGGCATTAAAATAGCCGGTTTCATCCAGCACTGCCAGAAAAACAGCGAAAAGCTCCGGCCCCACTGTAAGCTGAATAACCTCCGCCCCATAGGCTTCGCAAGCGCGGCCCTTCTCTAAAATCTCCGGCTGCCCCAACCCACGGCTATCAAAGGTTTCTTGCACGATTATGGCCTTTAACCCGCGTATGGCAGCCTGTGCCGCCACCGCGGCGCCGTAGTTGCCCGATGTCGCCGCTACCACACCCTTAAAGCCTAAGCGTGCCGCGTGGTAAACGGAGACTGCCGCGCGGCGCGCTTTAAAACTGCCGCTGATGTTCCAGGCCTCGTCTTTGACGAAGATGCGCGCTCCTTTGCCGGCGGGGGCCAAGCGTCGCGCCAGTCGCGTGATGTTC
>DBBC01000028.1:7760-14031 GCA_002292025.1 Firmicutes bacterium UBA994 | reverse complement strand
TATTTAGTGCCTTAGCCCCTGATTTACTTCCTAGTGACGTTAGCGGCTTGCGGGCCGCGCGGCCCGTCCATGACTTCGAATTCTACGTCTTGGCCTTCTTCGAGCGACTTAAAACCTTCGCCGACGATAGCCGAGAAATGAACGAAGACATCCTGCCCCGCGTTGGTGGTAATAAAACCAAACCCTTTCTGCTGACTAAACCATTTAACTTTGCCCTGTTGCTTCATGCCAATAACCTCCTATATGTTGTTTCCATACCATTGTTATCCCTGACTGCGGGTCAAGGAAATCGCCACTACCGCAATAACGACATCAAGAGCATTTGCTTGGCGCAACGCCTCGGCACAAGCTATGACCGTGCTCCCTGTAGTGCACACATCGTCTACCAACAAGATGCGCCGCCCCGTCAAATTTTCGCTCGCCGTAAAGGCCCCGGCCACATTCCTAGCGCGCGCGGAACGTCCTAGTGTATTCTGCGGCGGGGTGGATCTGGTGCGCAGCAGTACCTGTCTAAACGGCAGTTTTTGCACTGCAGCCAGCTCTTTTCCCAGCAGCTCCGCTTGGTTGTATCCTCTCTCTAAGTATCTGGCCCTGTGCATGGGCACTGCCGTAACCAAGTCGACCCCGCAAGTTGGCAACACCTCGGCTCTGGCGAAGGCTTGCGCCAGCGCGCGCGCGATAGCCGGGCTATTGGCAAATTTAAGGCGATGGATGCGCCTGCGCACGGCTCCTTCGTAGGGCAGGAGCGCTAAGACTTTGCCTTGGCCTAGTAGTTTGACAAGCCCAGTGCTCTGCAAGCGCTGAAAAGCGGCGATGTCGGCTGTACAGGGTGTGCAAACGCTTGCTTGGCCGGGCTTACCACAAATGGCGCACCGTGCGCGCGGTGGAAGGAGCAGCTCCAACAGCCACTTCACTACAGTAACCACGCCTGCGCAAGCAGCGTGGCGAGGCCGGTGTGACGCTGCTCCACCTTGCTGTTCTTCACGGCAATGGCCACCGCCTTTTTGCTGCCGACGATAACCACCAGTTCGCGCGCGCGCGTAATGGCAGTGTAGAGCAGGTTGCGCTGCAACATTACGTAGTGCTGCGTGGTAAAGGGCAATACCACCGCCCGGTACTCGCTGCCTTGGCTCTTGTGCACGGTAGAGGCATAGGCCAGCGTAAGCTCGGACAGATCCGTCAAGTCGTAAACGACATTGCGGTCGGGATAAGCTACGGTAATCTCGCCGTCTTCGCCCTCGATGGCGGCAATATTGCCTACGTCTCCATTATATACGAAACGCGTGTAATTGTTGCGAATTTGCATTACTTTATCGCCTAGGCGAAAAATACCGCCAGCGGTCTGTACTTCGCCTTTGCCGGGCGAGGGCGGGTTAAGTGCCTGTTGCAAGATAAGATTCAGATTGTCTACGCCGGTGACGGTGCGGCGCATCGGACTTAACACTTGGATGTCTAAAATGGGGTGATAGCGGTACAGCTTGGGCAGACGCTGCCCTACAACCTCTAAAACTTGGGCGACAACTTTTTCTGGGTCATCCTGCGCCATAAACCAAAAGTCGCGCCGGTTAGTAGCTAAGTAAGGGAACTCCCCGCGGTTGATACGGTGAGCGTTAGCTACAATTAGGCTCTCTCTGGCTTGGCGGAAGATGACCTCCAGCCGTACAGTTGGCATAAGCCCTGTGGCGATGATATCCCGCAGGACGTTACCGGCTCCCACCGGCGGCAGTTGATCGACATCACCCACCAATACCAAACGGCAGCCTAAAGGTATTGCTCTCAGCAAATGATACATCAGCGTCAGATCCATCATCGAGGATTCGTCGAGCACCAGTAGGTCACAGCGGAGAGGGTTTTCTTCATGGCGCGCAAAGGGGCTGTGCTCCGCGTGTGGAGTGTACTCCAACAGGCGATGGACAGTCTTGGCCTCCCGTCCGGTTGCCTCGTGCAGGCGCTTGGCAGCCCGACCCGTGGGTGCGGCCAAATACACTGACCACTGTCGTGCATCGCAAATATGGAGGAGGGCCTTAACCAGTGTTGTCTTCCCCGTGCCCGGGCCGCCCGTGATGACCGTCACGCCGTGGTTCAGGGCGGTAACAACCGCTGCCCGCTGCGCCTCGACTAAGGTGATCCCGTGCCGCTCCGTGAACGCCGCCAGCGTAGCGTCTAGGCTTTCACTCAAGAAAGGCACCGGCAAGCGGCTGAGGTCGCGCAACTTGGCGGCGACGGCGGCTTCCGCAGCGTAGACGGGCCTACGGTAGATACGGGTTTCTTCCCCCTGCATGAGGCGCACGAGGTGTTTGCTTTGGACTAAGTTCTCGACTATGGGCGGGATCAGTGCGGGTGGGACTTCGAGCGTCTCGCTGGCCTGTTGCTCTAGCACGTTTAAGGGCAGATAGCAGTGTCCGCTGTTTTCTGCTTCACTCAACACAAAGCGAATGCCCGCCGCTAGGCGCCGCGGCTCCTCCGTCAGGAAGCCGAGTTCTCGTGCCAGCTTGTCCGCGGTGCGAAAGCCAACCCCAAAGACGTCGTCCGCTAGGCGATAAGGGTTCTTGCGTATGGCTGCCTCGGTGTCCGCGCCGTACTGGCGATAGATTCTGCCGGCGAAGGCCGGGGTCATGCCGTGGCCCTGTAAGAAGACCATGACTTTCTGCACTTCTCTCTGCCCCGACAGCCCTTTAAGAAGCAACTCCCGCTTCGCTTGTCCTATGCCGGGCACTTCCGGCAGCCGCTCCGGCGAGTATTCCAGCACTTTTAGGGTATCGGCGCCAAAGTGGGCTACCAGCCTTCGCGCCGTGCCGGGGCCAATGCCCTTTATCAGTCCTGAGGCCAAGTATTTTTCTATGCCTGCGACCTCTAGCGGTGCTTTCTCGACGTGCGAAGTGACCGCAAACTGCTTGCCGTACTGCGGGTGCGAGGTGTACTCTCCCGTTAGTTCAAGCTCTTTCCCGGCGGCAGGGTTAGGAATGCTGCCTACGACGGTGATAATCTGGTTATCGCGCAATCTAAAGCGCAGTACACTGTAGTGGTTAGCTTGGTTGTGAAAAACTACTCGCTCAATAGCACCCTTAATCTGCAACAACAGCGTCCACCTCATCTGCTATATTTGACAGGTGGGGTGTAGTTCCTGCTGCTGACTGTTTAGGCACCTTTCGGCTGAGAGCCAGTGGCGACCAACTACGTAAGATACTGCTTCAGTTCCGTTATTTTGTCGAGACGTTCCCATGGGAGAGTGAGGTCAGGCCGTCCCATGTGGCCATAAGCCGCCACTTGCCGATATATCGGTGCCCTGAGATTTAGGTGCGCGATGATGGCGGCCGGGCGCAAGTCAAAGTGTCGCGCTATAATCTGGGCTAGTTTCTCCTCGCTCACCGCCCCCGTGCCAAACGTATCTACCATAATGGAAACGGGCCTGGCTACGCCAATGGCATAGGCGACTTGCAGTTCACAGCGCTGTGCTAACCCCGCCGCCACTATGTTTTTCGCTACATAGCGGGTGGCGTATGCGGCTGACCTGTCAACCTTGGTGGGGTCCTTGCCGGAAAAAGAACCGCCGCCGTGGCGAGCGGCGCCGCCGTATGTATCGACCATGATTTTGCGCCCGGTCAACCCGCTGTCACCCTGCGGCCCGCCCACGACAAAGCGCCCGGTGGGGTTAATGAGAAACTTCGTTTTTTGATCAAGCCAATGAGCGGGGATAGCGTGACGCACAACGTGGGCTATAATATCTTCGCGAATAGTCGCAAGCGCAACCTCGGGCTTATGCTGCGCCGACACCACGACCGTATCGACGCGCACGGGTCGATGGCCCTCGTACTCGACCGTGACTTGGGTCTTGCCGTCGGGACGCAAATAGGGGAGGATGCGCTCTTTGCGCGCGGCGCTCAGGCGCCGCGCTAAACTGTGCGCTAGGCTAATCGGGAGAGGCATAAGTTCTGCCGTCTCGGTGCAGGCATAGCCAAACATCATGCCTTGGTCACCGGCACCCGTACCTGAGGCTTGGTCTGGCGCCTCGCCGCCTTCCCGTTGCTCGAGCGCACGGTCTACCCCTTGGGCAATATCGGGCGACTGCTCGTCGATCGATGTAATCACGGCGCAAGTCTCGGCGTCAAAGCCATATTTAGCGCGCGTGTAGCCAATTTCGCGCACGGTGTCGCGCACTAGGCGCGGTATGTCAACGTAGCAAGTCGTAGAAATTTCACCCATTACTAAGACTAACCCTGTGGTGACCGCGGTTTCACACGCTACGCGGGCGGTGCTGTCTTGGGTGAGAATGGCGTCTAGGACGGCATCGGCGATTTGGTCGCAGATTTTGTCGGGGTGTCCCTCTGTCACTGATTCTGAAGTAAAGAAGTGTCGCATACCTGCTAATTGGCCTCCCTTTGCTGCTTAGATGCATCAGCGCGTAGTTCATAGAAGTGCATTAGCGTCATCCCCGCATAGACGCGCAGGAGATATGCGAGACCTTGCCCGATGAGTACGCCTAACTCCCCCTGCCCAAGCAGACGTGCCAGCAAAGTGCCAAGCACCCACTGGCCGATAAATACCAGTAAAATGGCAAAAAAATGCGCGCTGGCGAACGCGATACCGGCGAGGAGTGCACGCAAGATGGGCAGTTCCCGTAGCGCCAGCACGCGCGTCCACATACCCATTAACACACCGGCGGCAACGTACAGCAACACGCTCAGTAAAACCAAGGGCAACAAGTCCATAAAGGCGCGGAATATCGGCTCCTCGGGTACAAGCAAAAGCTGGCCTTCCGGCCCGGCGAGCTCTAGTACCCTTCTTGCCATGGTCACCAACATGGGTGCAAACAGCAACAAGTAAATCAATATCTCTATGACTCTGCCGGCAACTAAACACCAAGATAGTTTGCGGATGCCAAGGTAAAAGTGCCCTGTGTCAACGGGCTGCCCTTTAACAGCTTGGGCCTGAATATACAAAGTGCCGGCATCAGTGACCACAGTTAGCGGTACGGCTAAAGCCAGCAGCAAAAGAATGCGGGGGAAAAGAGCGCGCAAAACTGCGGGCGAAGCCAAGGCGGCCGGAGGTCTGGTAAAGATGTCAGGCACTATAGGCAGGATTAGTATCACCGCAGCGAGCAGGAACAATACAAACATCGTCACGCTAAACAGCGCAGGGAACCACACTGCCACCATATGTGTGCGCACGGTTTTGTGGGCTCGCAGCACGCAGGCAATCAAGGCCTCTGTCATCACATCACCTCTATGCCACCCATTGTACCACCCAACTCGCCTAGAAGCAAAAGGGAAGCAAAAGGGACGGAGCCTTTTGCTTCACAACTGCCATGTGGCAAGCCCTGAGCGCGCAATCAGTAGCGGCGCGTTATTCCTTCAAGCCGTCGACATACTCAAAAGGTATCGCAGAGACGGCGATAGTGCCCGGGCCGCCGTGGACGACCAAAGAGGCGGTCAGCTCAGTGGTGAGCGTGAGCTGAACATTAAGCGATTTGGCGAGAAGCTCTTGTAACTGCGCCGCCAAGACCGTATCTTCAGCATGCATGACGGCGATAGCCAAAGGCTTAGTGCCATATTTGTCTTTAAGCATCCTGACCATTTCTTTGCATGCGCCTGTCATACTGCGCGCGCGGGCTACCACTTCCACCACGCCATCATTAAACGTCATAATCGGCTTTACCGAGAGGAGAGAAGCCAAGAGAGCCTTGGCCAATCCAACGCGTCCGCTGCGAGACAAGTACTTAAGGGTGGGTACCGACAGAAAAGTAACGGTTTCGGCTTTGGCTGCCGTTGCTTTGGCAACAATCTCGGACGTTGTGGCCCCTTGGCGTGCCAGCAGGGCAGCGGCTAGAGCTTGCCACCCTCCCCCCATAGAGGCATTGGCGGTGTCAAAGACGGTGACCTTTGCCTTTGTCATGCTGGATGCCATCACCGCCGACTGGTGCGTGCCGCTGGCTTTTGCCGTAATGTGGAGCGAGACCAGCTCGCCCCCCAGTTGGTCATACACCTCGAGGAAGTCACCCGGCGAGGGCTGAGAAGTGGACAGAGATTCAGAACGCGCGATAAGGGACACTAATTCTGCCCGCGTGGCGTCGACGCCCTCGCGATAGCTTTTGCCGTCCAGGGTGAGACTGACCGGCACAACACCAATCTCGAACTTAGCGAGCATATCTGACGGTATGTTCAGTGCGCTATCTACGACTATTTTTACCAAAAAAATCACCCCTCCGCGCATATAGACGCAAGAGTAGTGCGCGAGTGTCGTGTCTCCTCTGGCGGACAAAATCACCCGTCCC
>DBBC01000028.1:0-7420 GCA_002292025.1 Firmicutes bacterium UBA994 | reverse complement strand
ATTGTCCTATTAAAAAGTTGACGGAGCCTTGGCCCTTAGCGATAATTGGTTTGGAGCCAGCAAGCTCTCTCCCACTCTCCCTCTCACACCTTCTCCGCATCTCTACTTACGGGGGGCCCAGTTGAATGTTGTCACTTAGACGGTACATGCTACCGATAGTAACTCTGGCGGTCATTTTAATTGGGCTGCGCTGGGGTAGCGCAGAGTTTGTCGCCGCCCTCCCGCACTTTGTGGACGGGACGCAAGCCATACTCAGTATTTTTGCGCGGATGTTCCCGCCTAACCTCGCTTATCTTGGGCGCATCGGCACAGAATTGAGTGAAAGCTTGTTAATGGCGCTACTCAGCGTTGTTATTGCTTGGGGAGTCGCAGTACTCGCTGGGTGGGTTCGCTCCAGTGTTCCGTTGCCTGCAAGCTTGCGCCATGTGGGAGTTATGCTCTTGCGCGTAGTGGGGGCAGTCCATGCCCTAGCGTGGGCCATGTTGCTGGTGCACGGCTTTGGGGCAGGACCGGTAAGTGGGTTGGTAGCGCTTACTCTTGTCTCGCTAAGCAACCTAATGGCTGCCAAGCGGGCAGCGACCCTCGCGCAGTCACCGGCGCCTCCGCCTGCGCTCTTTGATGTCTGCTTAACTTGCTTAGAAAGAAACATCCGCCTGTCCGTAGTCCTAGGGCTAGTCGGGGCAGGCGGCATCGGTGAGTTGCTGTATGCCAATATTCAGTTTCAGCTGTGGCCCAATGTCGGTGTGATTTTGGGCGGGATCATCCTCATGGTGCTCGTTGTGGATGTACTTTGTAGCCTTTGGAGACAGCAGCCGACGGCTCAGTCCTTAACTTCCCAGCAGCCGCGACAACGTGCTTCGTAGGCCTCTACACCCCCGACTAGTATTTGTGGGTCACTGAGCGAGGCGGGCTCTCCGTTAACTAACCGCTGACTGATATAGGCTTTGTTGCCGCACTGGATGCAGATGGCACGCAGCTTGTCAATTTCATCGGCTACGGCTAAGAGGTGTGGGATAGCGCCAAACGGTCTGCCGGCGAAGTCTAGGTCCAATCCGGCTACAATGACTTTTTTGCCGCGGCACATAAGTTCGTATACAACTCTGCTGGTTTCTTCTGCAGCAAAAAATTGAATCTCGTCAATCGCAACCACGTCTGTGCTCTCTTCGACCAGCGGCAAAATGTCTGCCGCAGTCGCCACAGCCTGAGCCACGTGGTTGCGGTTGTCGTGCGCGACTACCTGTGTAGCGTGATAGCGCCCATCCATCGTAGGCTTAAAGAGCTGCACTTGCTTGCGCGCGTACTTGGCGCGATTGACGCGGCGAATCAGTTCGCTCGACTTGCCGCTATACATCCCGCCACAAATAACTTCCAGATACCCTTTCATGTTGCTTCCCCCATCTGTATGATTGTCGGGGCACTAATCGCCCCGCATGGTGGCGGCAGCTTCTATCGCGTGACGCAAACGCGAGGCGATTAACGCCAATGCAGCAGGGTTAAGTCCACCCTCCGGGATAATTACGTCCGCGTATTTTTTGCTTGGTTCCACATACTGTTCGTGCATGGGTTTTACTGTGGCGAGATACTGTTCGATTATTGATTCCATGCTGCGGCAACGTTCCGTCATGTCGCGGGCTAGCCTGCGCAGTACGCGCACGTCAGCATCGGTGTCCACAAACACTTTGAGGTCATAAAGTGATCGCAGAACGGGGTTGTGTAAGGCTAGTATACCCTCCACTACTACTAAGTCGCGCGGCTCGAGCAGGAGTTGCTTGCTGCTTCTGGTATGGGTGGCGAAGTCGTATAGGGGACCAAACACCGACCTTCCCTCACGCAGTGTGCTAAGATGTGCAATCAACAGCCTGTCCTCAAACGCTTCAGGGTGATCATAATTTTGGATTACGCGCTCCTCCATGGAGCGGTGCGATTGATCTTGGTAGTAGTTGTCGTGGCGAATAAGCAGTGCCTGTCCGTTAAAGCCGGTAATCATGCGCTCTGCCAGAGTAGATTTGCCCGACCCTGTCCCGCCTGCTATACCTACGATGTACGGCATATCGACACCCCCGCGTCACTGTCATAATTCGATTTCAGGTCGTTCTATCCTGCAAAAACAATAGACAACAGGTACTGGCGATACCCGTCGTCTACCTTACATCAATGTTGGAGTTTCTGCAACACCTTTTTGGGTGGGCTACAGAGTCACCACACGCTTCCCGGTGGCAATAAACATCACTGATTCGGCTAGGTTGGTGGCATGGTCGGCAATGCGCTCTATCTGGATGGCAATTATCAATAGGGGTAGGGCCTTGGGTACGATCGAGCCGTCAGCGGTCATCATGCTGCGCAGTTCCACGACAATACGTTCGCACAACTCGTCGACGATATCGTCCCGCTTCCATACGTCAAGGGCGAGATTGACATCGGAGTTAATCAGCGCATTCAAGGAGTCCTGCAGCATTCCTGCTGCCACATCCACCATTTTGGGGATATCTATAAGTGGTTTAATCAAGGGTCGGGGCAACAGACGCGATTGCTCCACAATATTGGTCGAGATATCGGCGACTCGCTCCATGTCAACTGCTAAGCGCATGGCTCCTATAATCCGCCTGAGATCCTGACCGACGGGCTGTTGTTTGGCTATTAACTCGATAGCTACTGTATCGATTTCCGCCGCCATCGCATCGATGACAATCTCCATTTCCTCGACTTGGATAGCGGACTGCTCATTGCCCGTCCGTAGCGTATCGAGGGAGAGATGGAGCATTTGCTCGATGCGACCCCCCATGCCCAGCAACTGGGAGTGGAGGCCTTCTAATTCTTTTTGGAAACTTTGCCGTAACATGGCGACACCCTCCTTATCCCATTTTCCCGCTTATATAGTCGTCTGTCCGCTTATCTTGCGGCGCAGTAAATATCTTGCGCGTCACATCGTATTCAGCGAGCTCCCCCCCCAGCAAAAACGCGGTACGGTCCGACACTCGCGCTGCCTGCTGCATATTGTGCGTTACCACAATCAGCGTAAGCGTACGTTTAAGCATAAGCATCAGTTCTTCAATCTTGGCGGTGGCTGCCGGGTCAAGCGCGGAAGCGGGTTCATCCATTAAGAGTACCTCCGGGCCTACGGCGAGTGACCTTGCGATGCAGAGGCGCTGTTGTTGTCCGCCGGAAAGGTCAAAACCTGAGGCATGTAGCCTGTCTTTGACTTCGTCCCACAGTGCCGCTTGGCGCAGGGAGTTTTCTACAATAATATCGAGATCTGCTTTGGTGCGCAAGCCCTGCAACTTCGGGCCATAGGCGACGTTTTCATAGATGCTCTTGGGGAAGGGGTTAGGTCGCTGAAAAACCATGCCTACTTTGCGGCGCAGCCTGACGACGTCCACCCCGGCGGCATAGATATTCTGGTCGTCAATTATTGCCTCGCCCGTGATGCGCATTCCGCCGATGTGGTCGTTCATGCGGTTAAGGGAGCGCAACGGCGTGGACTTCCCCGAGCCTGAGGGCCCGATGATCGCGGTAATCTCTTTTTCGGGGATCTCCGCTGACACATGCTTAACTACCTGCAGCCTGCCATAGAAAATTGATACGTCTCGAAAGCCGACTTTATGCTTACTCTCTACCACTTCTTCAGTCTCCTTTCTCTCTCCCGCCACAGTGTCGCGCTAACCTGCATAATCAACACTATGAAGAGCAGCACCCCGGCTGTGGCCCAGATGCGCTCCGCCGGCATGCCGGGAAGTTGCGTCGCTGAAATATACAAGTGATAGGGCAATGCCATAAAGCGGCTCGTAAACGAAGTAGGAAGCCGCGGCAAAAAGAACGCTGCACCGGTAATTAAGATGGTAGCGGTGTCGCCCGCGGCGCGAGACATGGCCAGTAGTGTTCCGGTAAGAATACCGCTGCGCGCGCAGGGTAAAGTCACGGTCGATACTGTCTGCCAACGGGTTGCCCCTAAGGCCAGCGACGCTTCGCGGAAAGATCCTGGAACGCTGTGCAGCGCTTCCCGTGTTGCTGTCACAACTAAAGGCAGGGTCATTGCAGCCAGTGTCAGGGAGGCAGACAGCAATGAGGACCCAAATCCGAGTGTCAGCACAAACAGTGAATAGCCAAATAAGCCAAATACAACGGAAGGCACGCCAGCGAGATTGATTAGCGCCACTTCAAGCAAGTGCTTCAGGCGGTTACGCGGTGCAAACTCTGCCAAATACACTCCAGCGCCTACTCCTAGTGGCAGCACCACCAGCGATGTGCCAAAGAGCAGCCATAGAGTACCGAGGATCGCCGGCAAAATGCCGCCTGTTATGCCGCGTTGAGCAGGCATGGCAAAGATAAACTCCAGCGAAATGCCGGCAGCAGCGCGGACAAAGATATAGAGTACTGCCGCGAGAGGGGGGAGCAAGGCTAGTCCCAATGCGCTGAGCAAGAACAATTCTGGCAGAGTGTATGATTGCCTCATCCTATGCCTCCGCTTTCTTGCCGACAATTACTGCGGCGGCAATGGCGTTAACAGCGAGTGTTATGGAAAAGAGAACCAGCCCGGCGGCGAAGAGAGCATGGTACTGTTCGCTGTGACGCGCCGCGTTTGTCACCTCGGCCGCAATCAGCGCCGTGATCGGTCGCATCGGCTCAAAAATACTGCCCGGCGTTGTAAGCCGTCCACCGGCGACCATTAGTACTGTCATCGTTTCGCCAATGGCCCGGCCCATGGCAAGCAGAACTGCCGCCACGATGCCACCCCGCGCTGCAGGCACGATAACGCGCCAAATGGTTTGCCACCGCGTAGCGCCTAAAGCATATGACGCCTCTGCGTATTCGCGAGGCACAGCTCGCAGTGCCTCATCCGCTAAACTCACCAGCGTTGGCAAAATCATCACGCTTAGCACGAGTCCAGCCGAAAACCCGGTTAGGCCGGTGTTGAGATTGAATACACGTGCCACAAAAGGCGCGATGACTGTCAGCCCTAGAAAGCCCCAAACCACAGAAGGAATCCCTGCGGTCATCTCAAACACGGAGCGCAATAGGATACTAGCTTGGCGCGGCAGTAGCTCCGCTAGGCAGACCGCCGATAGTATGCCAATTGGACACCCTACCACGATGGCCATGCTAGTGATCATGAACGAACTAACTAAGAACCCTCTAATCTGAAAAGAAGGCGGAGAGGAGACCGGCAACCACCGGTCTCCAGTGAAAAAACTAAGGTCTACTTGGTCACGGAAGAACGGCCAAGCCTGTGCCGCTACAAACAGAAAAATGGCGGCGGTCAAAAGCAGGACGGTATAGCCCGCTACGGTGACTAGCTTCTGCTGGTACGGCACAGACACCACTCCTCGATTTGACTATTTGATGGGGACAAAACCTAAGTCGCGCACGATTTTTTGCCCGGTAGAGCTTAGCACGAAGTCAAGGAACGTCTTTAGATCGCCCTTGATCTCGCCTATGACATAGAAAAACAGCGGGCGAGCCAATACGTAGGTGCGATCAAGCACGGCTTCTATCGAAGCTACTACGGCTGGAGCAGTGTCGTCTGCTCTAATGCCAAGGATAGCAACGGAGGGGCGAACGTAGCCAAGCCCAATATAACCGATACCGTTTCTATTTTGCGCCAGTTCTTGCACGATCGCCTCGGTAGAAGGCATCATCATGGTGGCAGGGGCAAATTCAGCCTCATCTAGCACGAAATCCTTAAAGAAAACGTGCGTTCCGGAAGTGGTGTCGCGGGAGAGCAGGACAATGGGAGCATCGTTGCCGCCGACCTGATTCCAATTGGTAATCTCACCTTTGTATATTGCAGCTAGCTCGGCCATGGTTAGTTCTTTGACCGGGTTAGCTGGATGTACGGCAATTGCTAGGCCATCCCACGCCACGATTATTTCGTGCAACGTGCCGCGTGCTTTCGCCTTAGCCCGCTCGCTCTCCCTGATGTCGCGTGAAGACTGAGCGATATCGGCCTTGCCATCGATCAATGCGGCAATACCAGTGCCGGAACCACCGCCAGAAACTACTACCTCAATGTTTCTATTGGTCTTCATGAATTCCTCCGCTAACGCGGCTCCCATATTGACCATGGTGTCTGAACCGTTTATGTCGATGATGGTCCCTTCACGCTGACATCCGGCAGCAAACAAAGCGACGACTAGTATTAGAACTAGTAGCAAGAGCTTTTTCACGGCAATCCTCCTCGTGTCTATTGTGCAGTGTGCACAAAAAATCATACCACCCCTATGCTAAAACAAAGATAAGACATTGTTAAGAGAACGTTAAAGCGGCAGCACAAAGACGAATGTCGCTCCTCTGCCGGTCTTGCTTTCTACTGCCACTGTCCCGCCGTGCGCCTCGACAATGTGCTTAACGATTGCCAAGCCCAGTCCGGTCCCTCCGCCCCGCGCTGCCGAGCCCTTAAAGAATCGCTCATAAACACGGGGAAGATGTTCCGCAGGAATGCCCGGCCCTTGGTCCTTGACCGCCACTCGTACGCCGGCGGCCAGCGCTTGCACTTCTACCGTGATAGCGCTTCCTAGGGGAGAAAACTTAATGGCGTTGTCCAGCAGATTAATGAACACCTGCTTGAGCTTAGCCCGGTCGGCGTGGACAAGGGTGGGCACCGCCTCATGCGTTAGGCGCTGCTCTTTGCTCCCCCACAATCCTCGCAGGTCTTCTATGACCTCCAGCACAAGTTCGCTGAGCGGGAACTCGCCCTTAATCAACTGCTCGCGGTCGCTCTCTAAGCGCGAAAGCAACAAGAGTTCCAGCACCATTTTCGTGAGCCTGTCGATTTCCCCTGCCATGCGCCGCAAAAACTCTACGGCCACTTCTCGTTCATCTAGGGCTCCCCGTAAGAGATTTTCTATCATGAGGGCTAGCGCAGTGAGCGGGGTACGCAGTTCATGCGAAACATTGGCCACAAAATCACGCCGAACATCTATCGCTCGATACACTTCAGTTAAATCCTGCAACGTAATGAGCATGCGCCCGGAAACTAGCGGCGCTACCGCGGCACGCACCACTCCTGCTCCTGTGCCACTCAGTGACACGCGGCGACTTGCCGCAACGCGGTCCCGGCGCGCCTGTCTAAGCAGCGCGGCGAGGTCAGGATATCTCTCCAACAGACTGTCGCGCATACCTATGGCTGCCGCGGCCCGGAAGCCAAGCATGGCCTCCGCTGCTGCGTTTAGCAGCTCTATGTTCTCTAAATTGTCAATAAGGATTATGCCATCGCGCGTTGAAGTGAGCACTACGCCTAGTCTCTCGGCAGACATCTGCACATGCTGCAATTCAAGCTGTAAGCTATCCGCCATGGCGTTAAGGGAGTAGGCCAACTCACCGGTCTCCGTCGGGCCGGCAACAACCGCGCGCTGTGAAGTTTGCCCGCGCGCAATGCTCTTAGCAACCTCTGTCATGCTACGCAAGCGCTTGCTGATGTTCCCCG
>DBBC01000158.1:6243-6604 GCA_002292025.1 Firmicutes bacterium UBA994 | reverse complement strand
CTTGCAGTTTCTCCTTACTGCCGCTCACGATATAGGGCTCCTCATGTACTTCTAAGCCGAGCCCGTGACCGGTGCGATGGGTAAAGAATTGCCCATAACCCGCCGCCGCAATGTAACTGCGCGCCGCGGCGTCGATACGGCCTGCCTCTACACCTATGCCCACAGCCTCTCGCGCCAGCCGGTTAGCCTCATAGACGATGGTACCGATTCCTACAAGTTGCGCCCCCGCCTCTGGCATCAAAAAGGTGCGCGTGATATCGCTGGTGTAGCCATCTACCACGCAGCCGAGATCCGCGACCACCGCGTCCCCCGTTCGCAACGGCCGGCTACTGGTGGCGGCGTGCGGTAGCGCAGTGCGCTC
>DBBC01000158.1:2920-5844 GCA_002292025.1 Firmicutes bacterium UBA994 | reverse complement strand
ATCTGTCCCAAGTGCTCGGCCAGCCGCAGAAACCCTGCTTCGGCGCCCTCTTCATCTGTATAGGTAAATAGGTTATCCACGCCGGAATCCCTGCGCACGCGTTCCGCCTCAAAGGCAGGGCAAACCGCTGCCACGCCGCCCTTCGCCGTAAAGACGAACAACAAGGGGCGCTCACTCAGGTAAGCCGCCATGCCGGTTAGGTAGAACAAGCTCGCGCTGGGTAAAACCGCGGCAGCATCTATTTCTCGCCGCCGCAAGTGACCTATTAACGCTTCGATACGATTACTGTGCATATCTTGCCTCGCTTTCAATAATCTAGTAGCTGTCGCAACTTGCCATACGCTACCACTAGTTTCTCACGGTCTAAGTCATAGGTCAACATACACCCCGCCTGTTCGACAGAAACATACCTGCCGGCAATAATCTCAGCGCCATCGCACTGGACGAAGCCGCTGTCCGCCTGCTCAGGGGTTTCGCCCTGCTCTAGGTGCCCCTTGGGAAAGACCGTGTCGCCGCGAAAATTGGTTAGGACTAATACCTCCCAACCCCAAAACACGATACCTCCCGCACTCCGCACCTGCACAGCGACGACACCTCCCACGTATTTGCATTTTTGGCAAATTTATCCCCTACATCTTGTCGACGGCCGTTAGCCCTAAGAGATACAGGCCGCGTGCCAAGATTCTCTGCGTGGCCAGCACAAGCGCGAGGCGAGTCTCTGTTACGCCTGCCTCGCCTCCGAGAATACGCACATGGTGGTAATAGCGGTTAAAGAGAGAGGACACATCCAGCACGTAGCGTGCCACGACCGACGGCTCGTACTCTGCGGCACTGCGCGCGCAAACTTGCGGGAACTCACCCAGCAGCTTCACCAGAGGCAAGGCATACTCGTCCGTCAGCGCGGCCTCGTCGCTAAGCGCCGGGTTAAGGGCAGCTTTACGCAAAACAGAGCAAGCCCGCGCGTGTGTGTACTGAACATACGGCCCCGTCTCTCCGTCAAAATTGAGCATCTCCTCCCAGTCAAACAAGACATCCTTAATACGCCCGTGTTTGAGATCCGCAAAGACAACTGCCCCCACGCCGACATGCTGCGCGATTTCCTGCTGGTTCTCTAACTCTGGGTTCTTGGCTTCGATAACCCCGGCCGCCAAATCCACCGCCCGCGTCAACACGTCCTCTAGGAAAATGACGTTGCCGCGGCGCGTCGACATCTTACCTTCAGGAAATTTAAACAGCCCAAACGGCACGTGCACCATCTTTTCCCCCGCGGGTGAGCGCATCAGGTTGAGCACTTGCTTTACCTGCCGAAAGTGGAGCGTCTGCTCCTGCCCTACCACGTAGAGCATAAGTTCCGGGCGGTGCTTCTTATCACGGTACAAGGCAGCGGCGATGTCCCGCGTGGCATAGAGAGTAGCGCCGTCGGTTTTGCGCAAAAGACACGGCGGCATGCCGTGGTCGGCTAAGTCTACTACCACTGCCCCGTCCGAAATGGTAGTAAGGCCCTGCGCTTCAATTGCCGCCACGGTGGACGCTAACAGCGGCTCATAGTAGCTCTCGCCCAGCCAGTAGTCAAATTCTACTCCCAAAAGATCATAGACGCGCTGGTATTCCTTTAGGCTGACCTCTACAAACCGCTGCCATAGCGATCTCGCCTCGTCATCGCCTTCTTCTAGGCGCCTAAACCACTCTCTGGCTTCTTCCAGTAGCGCAGGGCTGTTTTCGGCGCGTCGGTGAAACTCCACATAGATCTTAAATAAAGTCCCCAGAGGGTCGTCAATTAATTTGTCATCCTTGGCAAAAAGTTTGTACGCCACTATCAGCTTGCCAAACTGTGTCCCCCAGTCGCCGAGGTGGTTGACGCGCACCGCCCGGTAACCAAGTTCACTGTAGATGCGTGACAGGCTGTGCCCAATCACCGTCGTGCGCAAGTGGCCAATACCAAACGGCTTGGCGATATTCGGTGAGGAGAAGTCTATTACTACAGTTTTCCCCCCGCCTTGGTCAGTAAAACCAAAGGAAGCTCCGCCTTGTAGGATGCCACTGATGATGTGCCGCGCTACCGCCGCCTTTTCCAGTGTAATATTCAGGTAGCCCCCCATCGCCTCGACACTGCCCGCCAGCCCGTCTAGGTCTGCCGCCTTTGCCAGGTCGGCTGCGATGGCCTGCGGCGCTTTGCGCAGAGTTTTAGCCAAGGAGAAGCACGGTATGGCAATGTCTCCCCAAGCGGGGTTAGGCGGTACCTCCATCAGCGCCCGCGCTTCTTCCCTGCTCATATTAAGCAAAGGGGCGATTTTTTTAGCTATCTCCTGCCGGAACTTCTCCATGCCGCAAACCTCCAAATCAATAACTGCTCAGGCGTCACGGCCTGCAAAGAATTACCATCTCCTGCGCCTTCGTGCCCCTTAGCGTTCTGCGTGGATCATTATTCTCTCTCAGTGGCGAACCAATCCTAGGTGTTAGTTATCAGTGCTAGTGTCAATCCTGCCACGGCCAGCAAATCGCTGATGGCAATGTTTTCTTCAGTGGTATGCACTTTCTTGTAACCGATGCCGATGTTAGCTGTCGGGATGCCGTTAGCATTAAAGATATTGGCGTCGCTGCCGCCCCCGGAAGGGATTAATTCGCCGCTTAGGTTAACGCTCTGGCAGGCGCGCCGGAACAAAGCAATAACCGGAGCGTTTTCATCTAGGCGAAAGGCCGAGTACATGCGAGCTATCTTGACCTCGGCGCGCGCGCCCATCGCGGCTGCACCCGCTTCGAAACACTCCTTCATATGCTGCGATTGACGGTCTAGTTTTTCGTTCCTGAGGCTTCGCGCCTCAGCTTGGATTTCTACTTTATCGGTGACGATGTTCGTCGCCGTCCCGCCCTTGATGGTGCCAACGTTCGCCGTCGTCTCGTGGTCTAAGCGCCCTGTCTTCATC
>DBBC01000158.1:0-2522 GCA_002292025.1 Firmicutes bacterium UBA994 | reverse complement strand
GCTGCTTTGCCGTATATAATGGCCTCTATTTTATCTTGCGCCGGACCTTGGATGATGGCGGAGCCTACCGGCCCGCTGCTGTCGAGTGTATAGCCAAAGTCAGCGTTGAGCTGGCTGTAATCAAGATTCTTGGCGCCGTGCAGCCCTCCTTCTTCGACAACGGTAAATACCAGCAGAAGCGGGCCATGGTCTGCGTGGGTTTCCCGTAGGACTTGCATAACTTCGATGATGGCGGCAATGCCCGCCACATCGTCAGCGGCAAGAATGGTGCTGCCGTCACTATAGATTACCTCGTCTCTGATCACAGGCTTAATGTTAGACCCCGGCGCTACTCTATCCATGTGCGCCGAGAACATCATCGTAGGTTTGTTCGGGTTGCCGTCTAGTCTGGCGATGACATTCCCCGCGTTCCCTTTCACCAGCACCCCGGCTCCATCCATGTATGCCGCTACGCCTAGCCCCTGCAGCTGCCTGATAATCTCTGCCGCCATTGCTGCTTCCTCACGCGGAGCGGAGTCGATCTGTACCAGTTTAATAAAGTTGTCTACCAGTCGTGACGCGTTAATCTGCATGTGTTTTCCCCCTTAGAAATATGCGGACTTAACTGTTTTGCTGACCGAAAACATGATAACATATGTTGACCGAGTTGTCGCATGTGCAGAGTACCCCTCGTCTTATTACGCCCCACAGGGCGGAGCAGTGGGAGGACCATTATGAATAGAGACACAATACATAGCCTAAAGCATATCCACTTTATCGGCATGGACGGTATCTCCATGAGCGCGCTGGCGGCTATCATGCTAAAGCGAGGTTGGCGAGTGTCTGGCAGTGACCTTAAACAGTCAGACCTCACCCGTCGCTTGGTTAAAGACGGAGCCACATTCTATTTGGGCCATGCCAAGGAGCATGTGAGCGGCGCCCAAGTGGTTGTCTTTACCGCTGCCATTAGCCCGGATAACCCCGAACTCATAGCGGCAAGGCAGAGCGGCGCTACCGTGCTCACCCGCGCAGAGTTCCTTGGCACCCTGATGGGGGAGTCCGGTTACGGCATTGCCATCAGCGGCTCGCACGGCAAGACCACGACAACAGCACTGGTTGGTCTCCTGTGCGAACAGGCTGGGCTTGACCCGACGGTGTTAATCGGCGGCGAGCTTGATGCCTTGGGCGGCAATGTCAAAATAGGGCGCAGTGAATATTTCGTGGCCGAAGCCTGCGAGTACGTGGAGACATTCTTAGCGTTGCGGCCCATGCTAGGAGTAATTCTCAATATCGATGCCGACCACCTCGACTATTTCGCTGACCTCGACCATATCAAGGCTGCCTTCCTGCGCTTCGCTGGGCTCATTCCTGAGCACGGCCTCTTAGTCGCCTGTCAAGACGACGCTAATGTGCGCGAAATCATTGCTGTCGTGAGGTGTCTTGTGGCAACTTATGGATTCACACCGGCTGCCGACTGGTGGGCCGCAGAGATAGAGTTCCGCCCCTCGGGCGAAAGCCTGTTTGACGTATACCGGCGCGGCGAAAAGCTTGGGCGCGTCACCCTAGGCGTGCCGGGGCGGCATAATATACTAAATGCCTTGGCTGGCTTAGCCGTGGGCAGCCACCTAGGTATTCCTTTTGCTACGATGGCCGCTACTTTGAGCGCTTTTCGGGGAACACACCGCCGCTTTCAGACCAAAGGTAAGTTTAGGGGGGCGACCATCGTCGACGACTACGCGCACCACCCCACGGAAATCCGCGCCACCCTCGCCGCCGCGCGCGCTCTCGCTCCCACGCGCCTTGTGGTCGTGTTTCAGCCCCACACCTACACGCGCACCAAGGCCTTGCTACACGAGTTCGCGGGGAGTTTCACCAGCGCGGATGAGGTAATTATCACAGATATTTACGCCGCGCGCGAAAAAAACACCCACGGCATAAGTTCACAACATCTCGTAGATGTAATGAGGACTGAGCGAGCGTCGGTGCACTACATCGGGGCTCTGGAGGACGTCGCCGCCTTTCTCGCCACACGTCTGCACGACGGCGACCTGCTCCTGACAATGGGCGCCGGCGACGTGCATTACGTAGGCGAAACACTTCTCGAAGGAAGCAAAAGGGACGGAGCCTTTTGCTTCAGTCCCCGCCTCTCATAAAACAAAGGAGTGAAGCAAGTTGCTAAGACAATCTCTGGTCGGTCTTGCCGTGTTGGCCATGGTGGCCACAATGTTCCTTGGGCTGCCTTTGGCGGAAGCCAGCGCCCCCGCCCCCATTCGCGTCACAATTAACGGCGCTCCCCTGACGTTGGACGTAGCTCCAACTATTCAGAACGGCCGCACCTTGGTGCCGATGCGTGCTATTTTCGAAGCGCTAGGCGCGTCAGTGCACTGGGATGAGGCCACCGGCACCATCCGTGCCTACCGACGCGAGGACGCCATAGTCCTCGAGCTTGGCAACCGCACGGCTTGGGTCAACGGCCCTTCCCGCCAGCTTGGTGTAGCACCGGTGGCTGTCGGGGGCCGCACCATGGTGCCGCTGCGCTTTGT
>DBBC01000141.1 GCA_002292025.1 Firmicutes bacterium UBA994 | reverse complement strand
TCATCTACTCACCCCCCATGTCCTGCAGACTGTCTGTGGCTTCCTGTTGCCTAAATTGCAGTACATAAATCTCCCGATAGATGCCACTCTGTGCCAGCAGTGTGGCATGCGTACCTTGCTCAGCAATGCGCCCTTCATGCAAAACTATAATTTGGTGCGCACGCCGCACTGTCGACAAACGCTGTGCAATGACAAAAACAGTACGGTTGTGCATCACGGCTTGCAGCGCTCTTTGCATAGCTAATTCCGTTTCGCTGTCCACACTGGAGGTAGCCTCATCGAGAATCAAAACGCGTGGGTCCATCAATAAGGCCCGCGCTACTGCCACACGCTGCTTCTGCCCGCCTGACAACCCAATTCCACGTTCACCAATCAAAGTGTCATAGCCCTCGGGCAGCGAGACGATAAAATCGTGAATTTGGGCGACCTTAGCCGCCGCGATCAGCTCCTGCTCGCCTACGCTAGGCCGACCGTAGGCAATGTTGTCCCGCAGTGAGGCGGAAAACAAGAACGTCTCCTGCAGCACCATGCCAATATTGGCGCGCAGGCTCTTTAAGGTCACGTCGCGTACATCGCGGCCGTCAATAGTAATACTGCCGGCGGTGATGTCGTAAAAACGCGGGATAAGGTTGATGACTGTAGATTTGCCTGAGCCTGTGGCACCCAGCAAAGCGACTGTTTCCCCGGGCTTCGCATCGATGGAAACGTCGGATAATACCGGCACATTCCCGTTATTATAAGAGAACGACACGCGATTAAAGCGCACATGCCCGGACGGACGGGCCAACTCCACTGCGTTTGGCTTGTCCCGCACATCACTCTGTGTGTCTAGGATTGCATAGACGCGCTGCCCGGCGGCGGCAGCCTGACTGGCCATGTTGACCAGCCAGCCCAGCATGCGGATAGGCATAATCAGCTGCATCAATAAGGCTTGGAAAGCGACCATAGCCCCTATAGAAAGCTCGCCACCGATAACCCGTCTGCCCCCATACCACAGCACCACCGTGCTGCCTAAGCCGCCAAGAAAAGTCATCAGTGGGAAGTACAACGCCCATAGCCGGACCGTAGCGATGCTTAGATCTAGGTATCGCCAGTTTTCGCGGCGAAAGCGCTCGCTTTCGCGTTCCTCCTGTGCAAAGGCGCGCACGACGCGCACTCCGGCAATAGCTTCTTGCAGCACAGATGTAATCACGCCGAGCTGTTCTTGAATCTGCCGGTAGCGCGGCCTCACAGTAGTGGCAAAGCGCCAGACAGCAATCACAAGCAGCGGAATACTGGCCATCGAGACGAGTGCTAGGCGCACGTCCATCATCAGAAGTAGCGTCATAACTAGGATGAGGGTTAGCGTGCTGCTGGTCAGGCGCAAGATACCAAAGCTCAGGAAGCGGCGCAGCATTTCAACGTCGGCGACAGCTCGCGACATCAGTTCGCCAGTTTGGGCTTGATCATAAAAACTAAAGGACAGTGATTGTAAGTGATGATAGATGGCGTTACGCAGGTCATAGATCGTTCGCTGCGCGATCCACTCCATACCAATGCGTTCAAGATAGCCAAATGCTGAGCGCAAAATAGTAGCTAATAGCAGCCCTAGCGCTACCCAACCAAGCAGGTGCCACCGCCCGGCTTGGTATACTTCGTCCACCGCGAAGCGAATCAGCATCGGTTGCACGGCAACCAAGCCAGTGCTTAGAAAAACCATAGCTAGGGCCAGAGCGACGCGCCACCTGTAAGGCTGCACTTGGCGCAGCAACCGAATCACAACTCCCATGGTGTCACTGCCTTTCGTGTCCATGATTTAGCCTATTATACCGCTAGGCTTAACTTACGGCAATAAAACAAACCAGCGCCTCTGGCGCCGGTTTGGGAAATGGGTTGTGGGGAATGAGAAGTGAAAAGTGAGACTAATAGCGGTCGTTGTCCACCAACAGTGCTGTTAGGATATAACTAATGATCGTCAACAAGATGGCCGCCCATACTGACGTCCAGAAAGTGGCGATGCTAAACCCGGGGACGATGGCGGCAGTAAGGTTGAGCATCAGGCCGTTAATGAGTAGGGTGAGCGACCCTAACGTCAGGATGTTCAGGGGAAGTGATAAGAGTATGACGATGGGACGGATAATGGCATTGACTACGCCTAGCACCAATGCGGAGACCAGCAATGATTGTATGGAGTCAAAACTGACGCCTCGCACCAGATATTCGGCGAGCAGCCAGAGTCCCAGCGCATTAAAAATTAGGCGCCACAAGAATCTGTTTCGCATCAGCCGCTACTCTCCCTCCGGCATAATGACCCAGGCCACGAGGTAGACAAGCAAGCCCGAGCCCATACCGGCAACGATGAAAATTACCCATAGCAGCCTAATCAACGTTGGGTCGGCATTTAGATACTCAGCTAGTCCGCCACATACCCCACCTAACATCCGCTGCGACCGCGACCGGTAAAGGCGCCGCACCACATTGCATCCCTCCGCATTCATCTGTGACCTTATTATACCGCTACTCGACAGAAATTTCGACTTTGGCGTCCTCGCTGTCTATTTCCACAATTTTGCCGGTGACCCCTTGCCGAATAGCTTCTATTATGGCATTAACGTCTATCCCGCGCATATCTTCCTCGGGGATAAACTTGACGCCGATAGCCACGGCAGCCTCAATCAACGACATAGGTAAGTTAAGATTTACCTTGGCATCTTCTGCTTTCGTGATGCGCATGCGCAGCATTTTGCCGCTACCGGCGACCAGTGCACCTGCCGTGCTCTTGCCTTCTAGCGCCTGCAAGAGCTTGGTGGCCTCTTCCGGCGTTACGGTTCCATCCTGCACCATTTTAAGAACTTGCAATTTTTCGTTTTCCACAATCAACACTCCTTTCACCCCCATTGTAGCACGGACCCTATGTAATATCAATATATATTTTAATTTTATTAATTTACGCCTTAATATCTGGCATCTAGAGCAACCGCACCGATACGCGTACTTCCCGCGTCTCTACGTCTACTAGGGTAAAAGCACCTGCGCGGCGAGTGCTGCGCCAGAAGCGCCGCATATCTGCTACAGCGCGACTCGCTGTCGAGCGCCATTTGGCAGGGATGTGTTTGCGACCGAAAAGGCAGAAGGCTAATTCCACCAGCTCCAGCACCTCATCGACTAAAAACAACGGTAGAGGTAAGACCAAGGGAAACCGCCACTTTGCAGGTTTCACCAGCACGACCAAAAAGAAGTTAGGCAGCCTCAGCATCAGCGCAAATTACGCAGTAATTTGACTGCGTCGTCCGCGCTAATTTCGCCGCGCGACAGAGCGTCTAGCACTTCCTTGCGCCTCCCTGCAGTTTCTACACGGTCGTCTGCGCCGTCACTGCCAAAGCCCATCGCCGCCAACGCGCCGTCAAGGCGATTACGCACCGTGGGGTAAGAGATGCCAAGCTCCTTCTCTACTTCTTTGATGTTGCCCCTGCACTTAACAAACACCTCGAGAAAGGCTTTGTGTTCAGGCGAAAGTGAGCAAAAGCGGCAGGGCTCAAAGTTCCCCTCAATGGTAGTCGCACAACGGTGACAGTGCAGTCGTGTGACAAACAGCCTGTCGCCACAAATAGGGCACAATCCTGGAACCGGCTTACGCATCATAGTCCTCCTCCTCCTCCTCTACCACCACTACCATAACACTTTCTTGTTTAATAGTCAACATAGTTAAAGGTACGCTTAAATTAATTAAAGCGCACCTCATCCTTGTTGGCCTCAAGCTAGAGCAACACTATTGCCGTTGTTTCTGCAACCTGATGTCGTCGCCCACGAGGGTAAGGGGTTCGCACATCTCTAACACGCGCGAAGCAATGCGCGGGCCATACAGGTCAGCTATCTGCTGCGTGCCCAGATTAGACGAGGCGACGAGTGGCAAATTATGATTGTAACGAAAATTGATGACATCAAACAAGCGGTTAGTGACAAACTCCGTCACCTGCTCCGCACCTAAATCATCTAAAATTAGTACTCGTGCTTCTTTTGTGGCGTTCATAATGCGGCTCTCCGACTGTGTGCTTTCCGGCTTAAAAGAATCCCGAATAGCTGCCAGCAAGTCGCTAAAGACCACATACAAAGTAGGGATACGGGCTTCGGTGAGGCTATTACAGATGGCACTAAGCAGAAAGGTCTTCCCAAGGCCCACGTCCCCGGAGACAAATAAACCGCGTTCGGCGCGATTCTCCAGCACGCGCGCCACAAAAGCCTGACAACTCTTAAGGGCGTCGCGCGCATGTGAGCGCTCTGTTACGCCGCGCGCAGACTTCTTGGTCGTGGAATACCACTTAAGTTCAAACTTATCGAATGTCTGTTGCCGGAGCTTCGCGGGCAGATTAGAACCGGCCACAATGCGGTCTAACTCGGCTTGCTCACGGCAAACGCACGGAGCGCCACGGATGTACCCTTCATCTTGGCAGGTTGCACACGCCCACTCTGGCTCCGCGTAGTCAAGCGGAATGCCATGGCGCTTAAGATATGCACTCTTGGCCTCAAGCGCCGTGCGGACGGCGCTGTCATCGCACTGACTTAAGGCAAAGCGCTTAATCGCTACGGCAAGGCCGTTTTCCAGTTCACGCAACTGTGGATGCGCGCGGAGCACCGTGTCGCGCCGCGTCGCCGCCTCCCACACTCGGGCCAATCCTTGGCTCCTAGTAGTCAACCCCGCCCATCCTCTCTTCGGCCTCTGTCCGTTTGATTCTACGCAGCACTATTTCTGACTCGTCATAGGTAACAGAGCTTGAGGTCGAAGGTGAGCTTTGTGTCGCAGACGCAACTTTCTTAGCCTTTCCCCCGCGACGGGCATGGCGGCGGGCTTTCTCATGCCGAAAGTCAGCTATGTCCTCGTTTGCCTGCTGTACGGTGTTAATGCCCTTGGCCTGCCAATTCAGCAACACTTGGCGGATATAAGGCATACTCCTAGCCTGCGCGTCTACTGCCACCGCGGCCGCCGCCAAAACCAACTCCCAGCCGTAGGCTTGCTGAAATTCCTGCGCCAAGGTAATCTCCGTCATGCTGAGTGGGCGACCAAACATCTTCTCTAGCTCAACTAAGAGCTTGCCCTCGGAGCTAGGCTTCGTCTGGGGCGTCGGGTGTGGGTCACACAGTGCGTACCCATCTGCAGTTGGGACAAGCAGGCACATCTCTTGCAACCTAGCCCAAGCCTGGTGGCTGTCCTCCACCGACATGCCTAGCGGCTGGCAAACCTCGTTGCCCCATTCCTGCGAGCAAGGATTAGGCGCATCGCCACCTGACAAGTATTGCAGGAAGCAGTACAGCAAGGCCGCTTGCGGTCCTATATGCGGGAGATACCCCGACCACAGCTCATCAAAGATGACGCTAAACCCCCGGCGCGCGCCAGCCCTCTGTAGCATGATACGGTCTGTGGTCAAGAGCCTCGCCTCCTCTGCGTCATACAATACGGGGGCAAAAAAGACCATTCTGCGCGACAAAATGGTCTGCCAGTCCGTAGGATTACTTCGACGCCCAAGCTCCTCTTCCTGCCCTTAGGACGAAATAAAGCGTTAGCTTTCGGAACGTAAAAATGCTGTCAAACTTTCGGCGGCAGCTTTCGTCATCCCTTTTACCGCGGCCAGTTCTTCGACCTGCGCCTGCCTAATTTCCTCTAACCCGCCAAAATGTTTAAGCAAAGCCTGCCGCCTAGCCGGTCCGATTCCTGGGCAGTCCTCAAGCTGTGAAGCACGCGCTCTCTTTTGCCGCAGCTGACTGTGAAAGCTCAGAGCAAAACGATGAGCCTCATCGCGAATGCGCTGCACAAGATAGCGTGCTTGGGAATCTTGCGGCAGCGCTAGAGCTTGGGCAGTATGCGGCAAAAAAAGCAGCTCCTCGCGCTTGGCCAGCGCCACTGCCTTTAATTGCGCGTAGCCCTCCTGCCGCAACGCATCAAGTGCGGCGTTAAGTTGCCCCCTGCCGCCGTCTACAATAATTAGGTCCGGCAAAAGCGCAAACTTGGCGTCTCCGGCGCGGTGAGCAGCCAGACGACGGGTCAGCACTTCGTGTAGCGAAGCGGAGTCATTCGCCCCCTCCACCCATTCAATGCGAAACCTGCGAAACTCTTTTTTGGCGGGCAGCCCGGCGTTAAACACTACCATCGAACCGACCGAGAGCGTACCCTGAATATTGGAGATGTCGTAGCATTCTACTCGTTCAGGTGCAGAGGGCAGCCCTAGATGGTGGGCAAGTTCAAGTAGTCCGCGTCGCGCAAGTTCGTTCTTGCCGTTAGCTTGACGCCAGCGCTCTGTCAGCACTTGTAGTGCGTTACGTGAAGCTAGGTTGGTCAGCGCTTTTTTGGCCCCGCGTTTTGGTACTGTCAAAGTAACTCGGCTGCCGCGGCGACGAGTAAGGACTTGCTCTAAATCCGATAGATCTGCGGGAATATCATCCAAAATGATCTCCTGTGGAACAGACGGACCAAAACTGTAGAACTGCGCCAGAAAGGCTGATAGAATCTCGCCTTTACTTTGGTCCGCAGTCCCTGCCAAAAAAATTGTCTTGCGCCCGACTACTTTGCCCTCGCGCATATGGAATAGCGCCACGCAGGCTTCATCTAGGCTTTGCGCCACACCTATCGCGTCGCGCTCTAAGAGTTCCGCCGCGTCAAACTTTTGACGTTCCACGACTGCTTGGATGGCGTTAATCTGATCCCGCAGGAAGGCGGCCCTTTCAAAGTTAAGGGCCTCTGCCTCGGCCGCCATCTGTAACTTGAGGCTCGCCAGCAGCATGTCGTGTTTACCTTCCAGTAGCAGCTCCAGTTGTTTCACGGCCTGCCCATAATCTTCGGCAGTTACTGTTCCTAGGCAAGGGCCCGGGCACTGCTTAAGGTGAAAGTGCAGGCACGGCCGCCCGGCAGAAACGCCAAAGGCTACCTCCCGATTACAAGTGCGTAAGGGGAAAATACGCTTAAGCAATTTTTGTAAATCGCGTATGACCCCGCTGTGCGGGTAAGGCCCAAAGTAACGCGCGCCGTCCTTTTCCACCCGCCGCACCACACTTAGACGTGGATACTGCTCTTTTACGGACAAACGCAAATATGGGTAGTGCTTGTCATCTTTGATGCGGATATTGTAGTGCGGACGCAGCTCTTTAATCATGTTGCTCTCTAGCACCAACGCTTCGCGCTCAGTATCGGTGATGATATACTCGAAGTCGCGCACTTTGTCTATCATTACCCGCGCCTTCACGTCTTGCACGGACCCCGCCTGAAAGTAAGAACGGAGCCGCTGCTTGAGTGACTTGGCTTTACCCACATAGATGACCGCGCCGCGCTCATCTTTCATCTGGTAGACTCCCGGCAAGTCAGGCACAAACTGCAGCTTTTCTATTTCCCCTCACCCCCCTTTCGCTAGGGATGTTAAAGTGCCAGCGCTTCTCTCTAGGCTCTTTGCTCTAGCACCCGTGCTAGGAACTGGCCGGTGTAACTCCCCGGTGTGGCGGCAATTTCCTCCGGCGTGCCAAGCGCAATGACGTTGCCTCCTTTGTTCCCACCCTCGGGGCCGAGGTCAATTACATAGTCGGCTGTCTTAACGACATCAAGATTATGCTCAATCACCAGAACGGTATCGCCTGCTTCCACCAGGCGGTTTAGGACGCCGAGCAGACGAGCGATGTCGGCTATATGCAAACCGGTGGTCGGTTCATCGAGAATATACAGTGTTTTGCCGGTGCTGCGGCGCGCTAACTCCGTGGCCACCTTTACGCGCTGCGCCTCGCCGCCTGACAGCGTAGTAGCCGGTTGACCAAGGCGAATATAGCCTAGCCCGACATCAAATAGGGTTTGCAGCTTGCGCTCGAT
>DBBC01000013.1:3492-18306 GCA_002292025.1 Firmicutes bacterium UBA994 | reverse complement strand
GTGGATGAGCTTGTACAGCCGATAGTTGCCGCGCAATTACGTGCCAAGTTTATAGTCGAGCCGTCTTCCCCCTGATTTTATATAAGCCCGGATACGGGCAAAAATCATCCACTGGGATGCAAAGTTTGGCGAGCGGACCGAGGTCAATGTGCGATGGGCGGACAGCGACACATGCCACAAACTTAGGCCATGTGCGGGAAGCCCTATCAGACTCCGCCTGCCTAGCTACATAATAGCGTAGGTCTTTACAACAAAAGGAGGTTGAGTGAGTGAAAATACTTGTAATCAATTGTGGCAGTTCTTCGCTCAAATACCAGATCTTTGACATGTCGGATGAATCCGTATTGGCAAAGGGTTTGGTAGAGAAGATTGGATTGCCGGGAAGTTTCCTCAAACATCGGCGCGGGGACGAGGACAACATTATCGTGGAGAGTAATATGCAAAATCATGAGGAGGCAATGGGCCTTGTTATAGACACTCTCATGGACGAAAAATACGGTGTAGTCAAGAGCGTAGATGAGATTAAAGCCGTGGGACACCGCGTCGTACACGCGGGCGAGAGGTATGCCGGTTCGGTGCTAATCAACGAAGATGTAATGCAGGCGCTGAAGCAATGCATTGAACTTGCCCCCTTACATAACCCGCCCAATATAATGGGCGTTGACGTTTGTGCGAAGCTAATGCCCAAGGCCCCGCAAGTGGCGGTTTTTGATACGGCTTTTCATCAGACCATGCCGCAAACCGCGTATCTCTACGGCATCCCGTTAGAGCTGTACAGAAAGTATGGCATAAGGCGCTATGGTTTTCACGGCACGTCGCATCGCTATGTCTCTGAACGCGCGGCCCATATGCTTGGCCGCCCAGCCGGTGAGGTTAAAGTTATCACCTGTCATCTCGGTAATGGGGCTTCTGTAGCGGCAATCGATGGCGGCAAGTCCGTTGACACGAGTATGGGGTTCACCCCGTTGGAAGGTCTCCTTATGGGAACTCGCTCAGGAGATCTCGACCCGGCAGTTGTCCCCTTCCTGATGGAAAAGGAGAACATGAACAGCGAACAAGTCAGCAATTTTCTAAATAAGAAGTGCGGAGTTATGGGCATTTCTGAGGTCAGCAGTGATTTCCGCGTTATCGAGCAGGCTGCTTCGGAAGGCAACTCTCAGGCACAACTGGCACTGGACATGTACTACTACCGAGTGCGTAAGTACGTAGGTGCCTATGCCGCAGCGCTCGGGAGCGTTGATGCCATTGTATTTACGGCCGGACTGGGCGAGAACTCACCTGAAGTCAGGGAAGAAGTTTGTAAGCACCTTGGATTTATGGGGGTAAAGCTCGATCTAACCAAAAACAGAGTGCGCGGCAAAGAAGTAGACCTCAGTAGCGATAACGCTAAAGTGAAAGTATTGCTTATTCCCACCAATGAAGAACTGATTATCGCCCGCGACACTAAAGAACTTGTGTCCTCACACTAAGGCCGTTACGCAGCCTTGTTCATGGGGCAGAATAAACAAAAAACAAAAGCAAAAAAACAAAAGGGGACAACCCACCCTTAGTATCCCTTGGCGTCTTTTGTGGATGGCAACCAGCAGTCCTGTAAAAATTGACGCCGCTGCACACACTGTGTATAATCTACGAGGTGTTAGTCATGAAGGTTGTTGTCGCCGAACTGTGTGAGGCGGTTTCTCCGTGCGATTTTGAAGTTGTCTTATCTACGATGCCTCTAGAATTGCAGGGGACTGACTTTGTGCCGCTTTCCCCCCCGCACGTAAGACTGCGCCTGCGCCGTGAAGGCAGAAAGATTGCGGTAGAGGCTGCTGTTCGCGCGCGAATGCTTTCACCTTGCGCTAGGTGCCTAGCAGACTCGATTACCGATCTTAACCTAGCGGCAACTGACCTGTGGCCTCTATGCGGAATGAGCGATGAAACAGCGGATTTCCTTGTCTCTCCTTTCATGGAGGATGCGGGGCGCGTAGTCAACTTAGCAGAATACGGATTAGCCTTACTGGTGGAGCACTTGCCGGTGCGAGTGCTGTGCTCGGGTGATTGCCGAGGCCTTTGCCCTACTTGCGGACTAAACCGTAACGAAAGAGACTGCGCTTGCGGTCAAGGCGAGATTGATCCACGTCTAGCAGTGTTAGGACGTTTGCTGCAGGATAAAGGAGGTGTTAGAGATGGCGCTACCGAAAAGAAAAACATCTAAGGCGCGTCGCGATAAGCGCCGGGCCAACTGGAAATTAACCTCTCCTGGCTTGGTAGCTTGCCCACAGTGCCATGAGGCCAAGTTTCCTCATCGCATTTGTACTGCTTGTGGATACTATAAAAACAAGCCCGTGGTTGTAAAAGCGGCAAAGTAAAGCAGACAGAGAAAGGCGGCAGGATCGCCTTTCTTTGTTTTTGGCAACTATTCAACCTTGTTCAAATAGTAAGCGTCCCACATGTCGTAGCGAAAGTGCCAGAGATGTGCATAGAGTGTGCACAAAAATCTATTGAATCGATAATTTCCGATACAGTATACTTAAATGGCCAACCCACGCTAGGGTGGTTGGCCAATGTAAAAGGCGAGGTGTTTTCGCTTGCGCATCGCAGTCGACGCGCTCGGCGGCGACCACGCCCCACACGCGATCGTGGCCGGGGCATTGGGCGCGGCGAGGGAAAAGGACATCACCGTGGTATTGGTGGGGCCGAAGGCTACGCTTACACCACAGATTGCTGTTGCTGGGTTAACAGGGCGGATTGAAGTGGTGGAAGCGACTGAGGTAATTACCGACCTTGACAATCCCAGCTTAGCTGTGCGACGGAAGAAGCATTCCTCTCTCGTAGTGGCGGCTGACCTTTTGCGTGCGGGCCAAGTTGATGCCGTAGTGACAGCTGGCAACACCGGCGCGTTTATGGCGGCAGGGTTACTGCTTGTCGGGCGAATCACAGGTATTGAACGGCCGGCGTTGGCGCCACAGATTCCGACGCGCAATGGACGCGGCGTGGTACTTTTAGACGTTGGTGCCAATATGGATGCAAAACCTGAGCACTTGCTGCAGTATGGAGTTATGGGAGCGCTGTATGCAGCCAAGGTATTGCGCCGCGACAATCCTAAGGTTGCTCTGCTCAACGTGGGCGCGGAAGAGGGCAAGGGCAACCAAGTGACTAAGGATGTTTTCCCCATGATGAGGAATGCCGGTTTTAATTTTGCGGGGAATATCGAGGCGAGGGATATCCTAGCAGGGGAAGTTGATGTTATCGTATGCGATGGCTTTACCGGCAATGTTTTACTTAAAGCGCTGGAAGGAATGGCGGCTACATTTGGCTCCATGCTCAAAGACCACATCATCCGCGATTGGCAGAGCAGGCTAGGCGGACTTCTGCTAAGACCCAGCCTGAGTAATTTCAAGAAAGAATTTGATTATTCCGAGTACGGCGGCGCACCTTTGCTGGGTATAAATGGCGTCCTAGTGAAGTGTCACGGCTCATCAGAGCAAATGGCAATCAAAAACGGGTTGCTGCAAGCAGCACGCTTTGTAGAACAGGACGTAGTTCAAAGTATCCGGGATTCCGTTGCATGCCGAGAGAGCTGAGTCGTTGCTTCCACTAGGAACACTAAGAGCACTAAGATGCACTAACAATGGCCAAGTGAAGATTGAACGGGACGACTGCGGGTGAAACTCTTCCACAGTAAGCTACTAAACTTGGTGCCTCTTTGTGTCCTTCGTGGATAATCGCTACTAACAGCCTAGTGGATTTTCGTGTGCTTCGTGGATAATAGCCCTGATTGAAAGGATGATAAGAATGCCAGTAAAGAAAGTTGCCATCGTTACTGACAGCACTGCCGACATCCCATCTGACGTGCAAGCGCAACTAGACATCCATGTGGTGCCTCTGTTTGTGATCTTTGGAGAGACTACTTATCGTGACGGAGCGGACATTACCAGCAAGACTTTCTTTGACATGCTACCAACGAGCCAGTTTCACCCCCGCACTTCTCAACCCTCCCCCGGTGACTTTGGCGAGGTCTATGAGCGCCTGTTGACTACTCACGACGAGATACTCTCGCTACACATTTCGTCTGCTCTCTCGGGCACTTATCAGTCGGCTGCCTTGGCGCGAGACACGCTGGCAACATCACGCGTCACAATATTGGATACTAAAAGCGCATCGCTTGGGCTGGGGCTGGCCGTTATCGCTGCGGCAGAAGCTCGTAACGCCGGTCAAGGTCTACCTGAGATTGTAGCCGCTGCCAAGCGAGTCTGCGAACAGCAGACGCTTCTTATCTCGGTGGATACGCTCGAGTATCTGCAGCGTAACGGCCGTATCGGTAAAGCTAGCGCACTGCTGGGCACCTTGCTTAACATCCATCCGTTGCTGCGCCTTGTGGATGGGACTGTGTCTCCACACGCCAAAATCAGAGGGAAAATGAGCAAGGTGTTGCAGAGCATGGTGGAGGCGGCGGGCGAGTTTGTTCCTCACGGAAAGGAAGTGCAAGTAGCGATTGTGCACGGTAATTGTCCGGAGCGAGTGCTGGAACTGCAGGCACTGCTGGAAAAATCGTATCGTGTGAAGGGCATGATGACAAACGTCATTAGCCCGGTAATAGGGGTACATGTGGGGCCCGGAGCCATTGGTCTCATCGTTGTGCCCAAGTAGAGGGGAGCTATGGAAGAACTTTTTGCGCGCGTGCGTGTAGTAACAGCGCGCGTTCTCCACCTAGACATCGACAAGATTGCGTGGGACTCACGCTTTCGTGCTGACCTTGGCGCAGATTCGATCAACTTAATTGAGATTGCCATGGCCATGGAGCAGGAGCTAGGCATTACGCTTGATGATGACGAAGTTGCCAGCATAGTCACCGTGCGCGACACCGTGCAGTTCATAGAGAAACATCTTAAAAGGGTTTAGATGTGGAGCGTTCGTCTTGAGCAGCATACCGTTGCTAACCACACGCCTCGGCTTTTCCCCGCAGGATGAGCAACTTGTAAGACAAGCTTTAACTCACTCTTCCTATGCGAATGACCATCCGGGGAGTCTAGACAACGAGCGGTTAGAGTTTTTGGGCGATGCAGTGTTGTCACTGCTGTGCAGTTCCCATCTCTATAAAAGGTTTTGTGCGCTGACAGAAGGGCAGCTCAGCCGTTTGCGGGCAAATTTGGTTTGCGAATCAGCGCTAACCACAATCGCGCGGTCATTTGACATACACAGCCACGTGTTACTGGGGCGTAGCGCTATCGGTAGTAACGGTGCCGCGAGACCAAGGATTCTTGCCGGTTGTACGGAGGCCTTATTGGGCGCAGCCTTCCTTGTCGGCGGGCTCCCCCGTGCGGCGGAGTTGTTCGAAATGTTTTACGCCGACATGCTTGACAGTACAGACGCTGCGGGAGCGAACGCAGACCCCAAGAGCGCTCTACAGGAGTTCGCGCCGGAGGCTGTGAGCTACACCTTGCTAGGCTACAGCGGCCCTGACCATGACCGCATCTATCGTGTGGTGGTAGCGGTAGACGGGCGCACCATGGGCATCGGAGAAGGTAAAAGCAAAAAGCAAGCTGAGCAGGCGGCAGCGGAAGAGGCGCTACGCAAACTCCGCGCCTAGCCAACCAAGACTACCTCCATGCAATGGTAACTTCCCACCTGTTGCTAAGGCAGCAGGTGGTTTCATGTGTAGATTCTCGCTGTCTTTGCTACAATAGATGTAGCGCTACTGCGCCTGTTCAGGTAAGCCTGCTAAGATGCTTGCACACCTCACCGGACGCAGCTGCAAAGGCTAACCTGCCGTGAGGGCCATTGCCACATATGTTCTGAGGAGTGTCAGGAATCTTGATCGTCAAAGTACAAGGATAGACGGAACATAGGAGGCAAGAGCCATGGGATTTATACAAAAACTCACAGATAGTCTCGCCAAAACGCGCGCGAAATTCTTAGTAAAACTTGATGCGCTGATTGTAGGGCGGAAAATAGATGAGGCTCTGTACGAAGAGCTAGAAGAGCTCCTGATTCTCAATGATGTAGGGGCAGCTGCGAGCGCACGGCTGGTTGCGCAGTTGCGTAAGCTGGTCCGTGAAAGAAAGGTATTGGAGGGCCATCAGCTTCGTCCCTTGTTGCAAGAGATAGTTTCCGAGCGGTTTGGGAAGCCTAAGGCGATTGAGCTACAGCAGGGAAGACTAAATGTTTTCTTAGTGGTGGGCGTCAATGGTGTAGGTAAAACTACTAGCATTGGGAAACTGGCCCAGCACTACAGCGAGCAGGGACTTAAAGTTATGTGCGCAGCCGGGGATACCTTTCGCGCCGCCGCCGCACACCAATTAGAAATTTGGGGCGAGCGTGCCGGTGTACAGGTTGTTGCTCATACCGCGGGGAGTGATCCGGCTGCGGTAGTATATGACGCTCTACACTCCGCCCGAGCTAAAAACATTGACCTGCTGCTGGTAGACACAGCCGGACGCCTGCACAACAAGTCTAACCTGATGCAGGAGCTGAGCAAAGTGCGGCGCATTATCGAGCGCGAAGCACAGGGTGCGCTGCGTGAGACTTTGTTGGTGGTCGACGCCACAACCGGTCAGAATGCTCTCAGTCAGGTGAAAGAATTCGCGGAGATCGTGCCGCTTACCGGCATCATCTTAACTAAACTCGACGGTACAGCGAAGGGCGGCATAGTGCTAGCTATCCAAGAAGAGCAACAGGTACCCATCAAACTGATCGGGGTAGGAGAAAAGGCAGCCGATTTGCGTCCCTTCGACCCACAAGAATTTGCCGCCGCGCTCCTTTCCTAGCTGGTAGCTACTTTTCCAGCCAGCGGTTAGAGCCGTCAAGTAAAAATACTTGACGGCTTTTGGCGCATCTGCTATGCTCAGTGCGGCACAGCACAAGGGGGTGTGCGACGTGGAGCAGAGAGAAGCGTATGTGGTTCCCGGATTTGTGCAAATGGGCCTGCTGCTAGACTTTTACGGAGCTCTGCTCACTGCGCGTCAGCTTTTGGCTTGCCGCTTGTATTATGCTGAGAATCTGTCTTTAGGAGAGATCGCCTCCGAGCTTGGCATCAGCCGTCAAGCGGTGCATGACACCGTGCGACGCGCAGAGCAGACCCTCCTTCGCTTTGAAGAGAAACTTGGGCTTCTCACTCGCTTCGCAGAACAACAAAATGAACTCAAGCGTCTTAAGGAGGCTCTTTTGTCCGGGAGAACTCCCGAAGTCGTAGAGCTGCTAGAGAAGCTCATCACGTAGGAGGTCGTTATGTTCAAGGTCTTGGGCGAACGGTTACAGGCAACCTTCAAAAAGCTGCGCGGCAAGGGTAAGCTCACTGAACAGGACGTAAGCGAAACGCTACGTGAAGTGCGTATGGCCTTGTTGGAGGCGGACGTCAACCTCAAAGTAGTGCGCGACTTTGTCTCTGCAGTGAGAGAACGTGCCATTGGGCAAGAGCTGTTTGAGAGTCTGACGCCCGGACACCACGTCATCAAGATAGTGCATGAGGAGCTTATCAAGCTGCTTGGCGGCAGTGCGAGCCGTATCAACTTTGCGCCCAACCCACCTTCGGTGTTGATGTTAGTTGGGTTACAGGGTTCGGGCAAAACTACTCAAGCCGCCAAACTCGCGCGCCTGTTACGCAAGATGGGGCGCCACCCTCTACTGGTGGCGTGTGATGTGTACAGACCCGCGGCGGTGGAGCAACTTGAGACTTTGGGGAAACAACTCGACATTCCCGTTTTTTCGATGCGCGAGAGCAAGAATGCGGTACAAATTGCCCGCGCCGCTAAGGAAAACGCCATGCGCGAGGGGCGCGACTTAGTCATTATTGATACGGCCGGTCGCCTGCATGTAGATGACATGTTGATGCAAGAGCTCAAAGATATGTGCGAAGCAGTGCACCCGCATGAGATTTTGCTTGTAGTTGACGCCATGACCGGTCAGGACGCCGTGACCGTGGCAGAAGCGTTCAACAAAGCCATTTCTATTGACGGCATTTTATTGACTAAGTTGGACGGGGATGCCCGCGGAGGGGCGGCTCTCTCCGCCAAAGCTGTTACGGGTAAACCCATAAAGTACATTGGCGTGGGAGAGAAACTAGATGCCATAGAGGTGTTTCATCCCGACCGCATGGCATCCCGTATTCTAGGAATGGGTGATGTGCTTTCCCTGATTGAGAAGGCGGAGGCAGCAGTCGATGTAAAACGTGCGGCAGAATTAGAGCGCAAGATGCGCACGCAGACGTTTACACTGGAAGACTTTCTCGTTCAACTGCAAGAAATGCGCAATATGGGCCCGTTAGACCAACTGCTCGGGATGATTCCAGGCTTCGCTCAGGCGCAACAGCTCAAGAATATGCAGCTTGACGAGCGCGAACTAAAGCGCATCGAGGCCATAATTTTCTCTATGACTGTACGAGAACGGCAGCGCCCAGAGATTATCGACGGCAGTAGACGCAAGCGCATTGCGCTCGGCAGCGGGACTTCTGTGCAGGACGTCAATCGTTTACTCAAGCAATTTGAGCAGTCACGCAAGATGATGAAATCTTTTGCCGATATGGGAAAACGCGGCGGCAAAAAGGCGAAGTTCCCTTTTGCTTAGGGACGACTGGAAAGGGGGTGACACAATGGCAACGAAAATACGGCTCAAGCGCATGGGCGCAAAAAAAGCCGCTTTCTATCGGCTAGTTGTCGCGGACTCACGCTCACCACGTGATGGGCGCAATATTGAAGAGGTGGGTTACTACAATCCTGTAGCTAATCCCGCGGTAATCGAGATAGACCGTGAGAGGGTAAACTACTGGCTGAAGCAAGGCGTCCAAATGTCGGAGACTGTGCGGGGGTTACTCCACCGCGTAGGCTTACTCGAGAAATCCTAAGGGGGTGTCCCGCATGCGTGAGTTGGTGTTGTTTATCACCCAGTCGCTAGTCTCGCAGCCTGACCAAGTACAAGTGACAGAAGTGCCGGGGGAAGACGGACTTATTCTCAAGGTATCCGTAGCGAGCGAAGATGTCGGCAAAGTGATAGGTAAACAGGGGCGTATTGCCAAAGCCATCCGCACTGTGGTCAGAGCCGCGAGCCCGCTTGACCAACGCATTTTTGTGGAAATCGATTCCTAGAGATGAATTTGCTGCTGGCGTAGATTCGTAAGAAATACTGAGAGGGAGCTCTATGCAAAGTGACGGACTGGTAAGTGTGGGTCAGGTCGTAGGCGTGCTCGGTATGGCTGGGGAGATTAAGGTCAAACCTTTATCTGACCATCCGCGGCGCTTTACGGAGATGTCCGGACAGCGTGTGCTGTGGCGACGAAGGGATGAGTTTCGCCGCATTGCTGTGCGTACCGTGCGAGGACGAGGGCACTATTATATCCTGACGCTTGAAGATTGCCTGAGCCGTGCGGAAGCGGAAAAATTTGTAGGCGGCGAACTGGTAGTTACTCAAGCTGAAGTGTTGCCTTTACCCGCGGGCACTTATTACTGGTTTGAAATTATTGGCCTGGAAGTGTTTAATGAGCGCGGAGATAAACTGGGCGTCGTGCGTGAGGTGCTCGCCTTGAAAAGCAACGATGTGTATGTCGTAGAAGGCAGTCGCGGCGATGTTCTGTTGCCGGCACTGCACAGCGTGATTCAAGATATCGACCTAGTTAGTCGACGCATGGTTGTGACCCTTCCTCCGGGACTGGAGAGTCCTGCATGAGAGTAGATGTGCTCACCTTGTTCCCGGAAATGTTTACTGCCGTGACTGACATGAGTATTCTGCGGCGTGCACACGAAAAAGGGCAGCTAGAGGTTCTTCTCACGGACATTAGGGATTTTGCCTGCGACAAGCACCGCGTGGTCGATGACTATCCTTTTGGCGGCGGCGCGGGCATGGTTTTAAAACCGGAACCAATAGTTGCAGCCGTGGAGTCGGTACTAGAACGGGCCAGAGCTGACGGCTTTAAGGATAGCAGAGTGATTCTGATGAGTCCGCAAGGCACAGTGCTGACGCAAGCGGGGGCTGTCGCGTTATCAAACACGCCGCACTTGGTGCTTATCTGCGGGCATTACGAAGGCATTGACCATAGGGTGACGCAGCTGGTTGTACACCAAGAGATTTCCGTTGGCGATTACGTTCTCACGGGGGGTGAACTGCCAGCCATGATCGTCATAGACTGTGTGGCGCGGCTGTTGCCTGGTGTGTTGGGGTGCCCCGAGTCCTTGGCGGACGAGTCTTTTACCGCTGAGACTGTGCTCGAGTACCCGCAGTACACGCGGCCGCGGGAATTTCGTGGGCTGCGTGTACCGGAAGTGTTGCTGTCAGGCAATCATGGAGAAATTAACAGATGGCGTCGCGGCCACTCCCTGCGAAGAACGCTTGAGAAGAGGCCGGAATTATTGCGGCGTGAGCTTAGCAAATACGACCGTGAGTGCCTAGCGCTAGCCAAAGAAGATACATCTGATTTTAAGAGCCTAAGAAAGGAGGGTTTCTAAGTGGAAATAATGAAGAGTATTGAGATGATGCAACTGCGCACCGATATCCCTGACTTCAAACCTGGGGACTCAGTGCGTGTGCATGTTAAGGTTGTTGAGGGCACGAGGGAGCGCATCCAAGTGTTTGAAGGGACAGTTATTGCGCGCCACGGCGGCAGCATACGTGAGACGTTTACCGTGCGCCGCATTTCTTCCGGCGTTGGAGTAGAGCGTATTTTCCCTGTACATTCTCCCAGAATTGAGCGCATTGAAGTAATGCGCCGCGGCAGAGTGCGCCGGGCTAAGTTGTACTACCTACGCAGTCGAAAAGGTAAAGCGGCGCGCATCCGGGATGCACGCGGGTAGGCACAATGCCAAAGGTGTGGCGTACCGAAGCATTCGAGTGGGGCAAAGCCCTTGCTCTGGCGATTATTCTAGCGCTTGTCATTCGCGTCTTTCTCATCGAAGTGTACATTGTGGATGGGGTTTCCATGCAGCCTTCCCTCCACCACGGCGAAAGGGTATTAGTGAACAAACTAGTCTATCGTTTTTCTGTACCGAGTTTGTCTGACGTGGTTGTCTTTCGCTACCCTAGGGATGGAAGGCGGGATTTTATCAAACGCGTCGTTGCCGTTGCGGGCCAGACGGTAGAAACGCGGGAGAATTACGTCTATGTGGATGGCGTGCGCCGTGCGGAGCAGCATATCATCGTTCCAACCCATGGGGCGTTTGGGCCGGTGGAGGTGCCGTCAGGAACAGTCTTTGTAATGGGCGATAACCGCAACTTCAGCTTGGACTCACGTGACCCCGCAGTTGGCTTTGTCCCTTTAACAGAGATTAAAGGCCAAGCCATGCTTGTGTTCTGGCCTTTACCGCACCTGCGATTGCTACCGCAATAGCACCATGAGTATTCAGTGGTTCCCGGGCCATATGGCCAAGGCGAAAAAACTTTTGGCAGAGTGCATCCCGCTGGTAGATGTTGTCATCGAACTTAGGGACGCACGCATACCTGTGTCTAGTAGCAATCCCCTGCTGGCAGAGATGTTGGGCGGGAAGCCGAGGGTCATTGCGCTGACTAAGCCCGACCTCGCCGATGAACGTCGCACGGTGGCTTTTATGGCGCGCTTTGCAGGCGAAGGGTTGGCTTGCGCGGCAGTAAACACGCGCGATAGCAAGGGAACACGGGAATTGCTCGGTATAGTTAAGCAGGTAGCACAGCGGACTATCCCTCGTGATGGCGCGAGTAGTCGGGCCTTGCGTATGCCGCGCGCCATGGTGGCGGGTATCCCTAACGTCGGCAAGTCCAGCCTGATCAATGCGCTTGCTCAGCGTAAAGCGGCCCGTACGGGGGCTCTGCCAGGGTTAACACGCGCCAAGCAATGGATTCACCTAAGCTCAGTACTGGAAATACTTGATACCCCGGGCTTGCTGTGGCCGCGTCTCGATGACCCTGAAATCGCATTCCGCTTGGCGGTCACAGGGGCCATCGGGGAAGGGGGCTTTGACCGCTTTGCGCTGGCGGAGCGGCTGGTGCGGCTGCTCACACACGAGTATCCCGCAGTTCTGGCGGAGAGATATCGGGTGGAGGTGGATATTAGCGCAGGCGAGGGGTCAATACTTACTGCTATAGGCGAACGTCGGGGATGTCTCACCTCTGGTGGCAAGGTTGACCTCGCGCGTGTGGCAGACTTAATTTTGCTTGAGTTTCGCTCAGGGAAGATGGGGAGATTTACACTCGACAGGGAGTGAATCGACAGTGCTCGAACTGGAAACCAAGTATTGGGCACAAGGTTACAGCCGCATTCTAGGTATGGATGAAGTGGGCCGTGGCGCACTGGCGGGGCCTGTCACAGTGGGCGGAGTCATCTGGCGCCAAGGCGTGATGGGAGAAGGCATTCGTGATTCAAAAGCACTTAAGCCGCACCAGCGCGAACGCCTCGCACACTACATCATGACCGCAGCAGAAGCTGTTGCCGTGGCCAGTCGCGACCAAGGGTACATTGACGCCTACGGCATCGTGCGGGCGGTACAGAGCTGCCAACTGGAGATTATAGCCTCGCTTAAACCCGATATGCTCTTATTAGACGCTTTTTTTCTGCCTGCTTCTTTATGCTCCCTTCCTCAGCTCGCGTTGGTTAAAGGGGATCAGCTTTCGTTGTCCATTGCTGCTGCCAGCATTGTAGCCAAAGTAGACCGCGACCAGCGGATGTGCGAGCTAGACCAGCGCTATCCCGGCATGGGTTTAGGCGCACATAAAGGGTACGGCACGAGGAGCCATTATGCGGCTTTGGAGCGATACGGGCCGTGTGCGTTGCACCGCAAGAGCTTCCTTGGCAAGTGGTCTCATGTCTAACTATGCACGTGGACGCAGGGGTGAGGAGCTGGCGTCGCAATACCTAGTTTCCCAAGGGTACATCATCATGCAGCGTAATTACCGTGAGCTATGGGGCGAAGTTGATATTGTCGCCTTTCGCCACGGTGTGTTGCTGTTTGCGGAAGTTAAATACCGCCAAGACTTGACCAAGGGACATCCGGCCGAGGCGATAACCCCGCGCAAGCTATCTCGACTACGCAAGGCTGTGGCCATGTACCTAGCCAGCGGCGAAGGCCCGCCCTTTACCGCACTTAAGTTTAACGCCATCTGTATTATTGAGTTGCCCGGGCAGGCACCACAGCTGGAGGTTTTTGAAGACATTCTAGGGCCATGAGTGCAAGAAGCAAGAGACAAGAAACAAGAGGCAAGAAGATAGTAACAAAAAACAAAAACCAAAGAACAACGAAGAAAAAACAAGAAGGAACTACTCAGCTCGTGGGAGGAATTATCCACGACCCTAGGTCTTCGTGTCTTCGTGTGAACCGAAATCCTTCAGTCCAATCAATCTATTTTCAGAGTAGGCTGAGTGTTACAAGTATATAACAAAAAAAAGAGCTCCCGGATGGCGGAACGTAGGGGTGACGATATGCTGGCGAAAGTTTTGGGTTGCACAGTTTACGGGCTTGATGCCTACCTAGTGGAAGTCGAGGTGGACGTTGCGCTTGGACTCCCGGCCTTCGACATTGTCGGCTTGCCGGACACGGCGGTGCGCGAGGCGCGAGAGCGTGTGCGCGCAGCAATAAAAAATTGCGGCTTTGAGATGCCGATACGCCGTATTACCGTCAACTTGGCACCCGCCGACTTGCGCAAGGAAGGGTCAGGCTTTGACTTGCCCATTGCCGTAGGGCTTTTAGTTGCCTCGGGGCAACTGAACGCGTCGGCGATAGTGGGACGAGTCTTTGCCGGAGAACTATCACTAGACGGCGCAATGCGTCCCATTCCGGGAGCATTGCCGATGGCTCTCTTGGCGAAAAACGCAAGATTAGAGTTCGTTGTACCGGAGGCTAACATGCGGGAGGCGATGTTAGTACAAGGACTTTCCCTAGTAGCGGCGGGCAATCTTTCGTTGCTGCAACGCGCACTGCTGGGGCTCAGCTCTACCGTAACCCCTCCCGCACAGCCTCTGTCTGCGACGGTGAGTAGCTGTGACTTCAGAGACATTGCCGGACAGGAACAAGCCAAGCGCGCCTTAGAGATTGCCGCGGCAGGCGGCCACAATGTGCTACTGGTGGGCCCGCCAGGCTCAGGGAAAACGTTGTTGGCGCGCCACTTACCTTCGATCCTGCCGCCCATGCAGCCGGAAGAAGCGCTCGAAGTCACAAAAATATATAGTGTGGCGGGGCTGTTAGCCGACCGGGGGGCGTTAGTCGCGGAGCGGCCTTTTCGGGCACCACATCACTCTATCTCTTACGGCGGGCTTATCGGCGGCGGGAAAATACCACAACCTGGTGAAGTGAGCCTCGCTCATCATGGGGTTGTATTCCTAGACGAACTGCCTGAATTCAGTAAGCGCGTGTTGGAGCAACTGCGTCAACCGCTTGAGGACGGCAGCGTGACGATTGCGCGCGTTAATGCCACTTTGACTTATCCGTCCCAGTTTATGTTAGTGGCGGCCATGAACCCTTGCCCCTGCGGCTTTTTGGGGGATAGACTCAAGGCCTGTACTTGTTCAGGGGGGGATGTCGCGCGCTACCAAGGCAAAATCTCCGGTCCCTTGCTGGACCGCATTGATCTGCAGCTGTCGGTACCGCGCCTAGAATATGGCGAGCTGACGGAACGCGCTCAAGGCGAATCATCGGTCAGCATACGCTTGCGCGTAGAGGAAGCGCGCAGGCGGCAAGAGGCAAGGCTCAGACCGCTAGGTATCTTTTGTAACGCCCGCATGCAGCACAAGCACGTGCGTAAGTTACCTGTCGCTTCCACAGCAGAGAAACTCTTAAAGCTGGCTTACCACAAGCTAGCTCTGTCTGCGCGTGCGCATGACCGCATCCTGAAAGTCGCTTGTACCATCGCCGACTTAGCCGGGTGTGACGTCATTGGTGAAGC
>DBBC01000013.1:0-3081 GCA_002292025.1 Firmicutes bacterium UBA994 | reverse complement strand
ACACTAAGGGGCACGAAGACGCGGGGAAAAAACATTAGTGGCCTTCGTGTCCTTAGTGGATAGTAACTATCATAACTTTGTGAGGTGATCTATTTGTCGGTCTTAGAGCACATCCGTCATCTGGCAGGGGAGATTGGCCCGCGAGGTTCTTGCACTAAGGAAGAACGGGATGCCGCGCTATACTGCCAGAGAGTGTTGGCTGAACTCGGCTACTCGGCAGAGCTGCAACCTTTTCGTTCCCTGACGACATTCTCTTGGTTGCACGCGTGTTTTTTCTGGTGGCCTGTGGTGTCCTGGTTATTGGCAAGTCCTTGGTTAAGTTTGCTGGGAACGGTGCTGTTCTTCCTTGACCTTAACACGATTCCCGTTTTAAGCCGGGCCTTTCCCATGGGTCACAGCCAGAATGTAATCGCGAAGGGCCCAGTCGGACAAGGAACGAAGATTGTCCTCGTCGCTCACCTTGACAGCAGCAAGGCCGGGCTTAACTTCAGCCCGGCCATAGTCAAAGGATTTAGAACGTCTTTTTTGCTGATGGCTTGGTCCTTTATCAGCGCGCCCTTACTGCTGGCGCTGGCAGAGTGGCAGGGAGGTTACTGGCGTTTAGCCGCTCTTGTCCCCGCGCTCTACTTAGCGTTTGCTTCGCTGACACTAATTCACCGCGAATTTTGGAACAAGTACACGCCGGGCGCTAATGACAACGCCTCCGGTGTCGCCGCCGTGCTCGCAGCGGCCGCGCGTTTGAAAGACTATACTAAGGCCGAGCTCACCGTGCTCTTAACCGGTGCGGAGGAAGCAGGCACGTACGGCGCGGCGCGCTTTCTCGCGCAGTACGGCGCTAACTACCGCGACGCTTTCTTTATCAACCTCGACAATATCGGACAAGGTCGCTTGCACTATATGCGCGGCGAGGGTATGTTCCCCGTCTTTAAGGCTGCACCCGCTTTACTTGCGGCTTGCGACAGAGTAGCGGCGCGGCGCAGTGACCTCAGCGTAACACCCGGCGTCTACACCCTGCTTTCAACCGATGCCATGCCGGCACTGGTGCGGGGATACCAAGCAATCAGCCTGCTTGCCCTGTCCCCGGAAGGCTTGCTCCCTAATTGGCATTGGCCGACAGATACGGTCGAGAACGTAGACGTGGCCCTTGTAGAAACGGCAGCGGAGTTTGTGGTGGAGTTGGTGCAGGAGCTGTCTAGACCTTAAATCTGCGCGCCGCTTGGTCAAGTCCTTTACCTAGTTCAGCTAACTGCGCGCTGGCTGCCGCAGTCTCTTCCGAGCTTGCCGCCACTTCTTCAGTTATGGCCCCTAGGTTCTGCATGGAGGCGGCGACTTCATTGGCGCTGGCGGCCTGCTCTTCGCCCGCCGCCGAGATGCCTTCAATCATCAGCGCAATCTCGTTTACCTTAGCTACGATATTATCTAGAGCTTCACGCGCGCCGCGCGCCCCCGCCGTTCCTTGTGTGCTCACTTGCACGGCGACGTCGATCTGCTCCTGGATGGAGCGGATCAGGCGCGAAATCTCCTGTGTGGAATCGCGGCTTTGTTCAGCGAGGCTGCGCACGGCATCCGCCACCACGGCAAACCCGCGCCCATGCTCACCAGCGCGTGCGGCCTCAATGGCGGCGTTGAGCGCCAACAGGTTCGTTTGGTCGGCAATCGACTCAATGGTGTTGACGATGCCGCCGATTTGTTGCGAAACTTTAACCAAACCGGTCACGTTCTCTTGCACACTGGTCAGGGAAGCAATGGCCTTGCCAATTCGTGCTGCGCCGTCGCCTGCGGCTTGCTGCGTTGCTTCACTGGCGGCTGAGGCATGCTGGGCGTTGGCGGCAATCTCCTGCGTAGCGGCAGCTAGCTGTTCAAGTGCCTTTGTTACTTCCTGCGTGATATCGGCTTGGCTGTTGTTGCCGGCGGCCACCTCAGCAATACTGCCGCTGATTAGGCCGGCCCTTTCCGCTACCTCTTGCGCGGAAGTTTGTGTCCCCCGGACAAGCTCGGCTAGGTTCTTAACCATGGCGGCAAAAGCACGCGAGAGTGCGCCAATTTCGTCGCCACTGCGGTCAGCTGTGACGATGACTGCTAAGTTGCCCCTTGCGACTTCCTCCGCGCTCTTCACAATCTGCTTAAGGCGTCCGGCAATGCCGGAAGCGATAAACCAAGCTAACAGTGCAGTGAAAAAAACAGATACTGCGACAACCATGGCCAACTGTAGATTCTTGGCGTCTAGCGCAGACATAGCTTCCGCGTAATGCTGCTCGGTCACAACGACGGCATCAAGCGCAGGGATAAAGGACATAGCTCCGAACACTTGCGCGCCCGCGTAATTAGTGTAGCGCCCAAAAAACACCTCCGGTGCATCCGACAAGTACATTTGCAGCACTTGCCTAGAGGCCATGGTTGTACCGAGTGCCCGCTCCTGAAAGCGACTGGCCGTGACAAAGAGTCCGTGACGGTTTGCCAAATACGCTTCGCCCGTTTGCTCAAAGGGGAGTAACGCCTCCGCTATCGCAGGGGTAAAGGCGAGGTTCAGGGAAAGGATAACGCCACCGATAGTCTGCCCGCGCCGGTCCACGATCGGTGCCGAGCTAACCATACGTGTCGCGCCCTCCGCGGCGGAAGCCTCCAGTACAATCCTTGATTCGCCGCGTAGCGCGCTCTGGGCATGCGGGCTTCGCGACATATCTATCAGCACGCCTGCGGTGTTGTGTGCGCTTATCCCTTGGCGGTCTACCGCCCAGATAGTCTCAATCCCTCGGTTGTTGTTTCTTGTCTCGGCCAGCAGAGCACTAATCTCGGCGGGGGTCCCGGTCTGGAAAGCGTGCGCCTGCGCCAACAGCCGCGATATGCTCAAGGTATTGTCTGCTGTTTGCGCCAGCAATATTTCTATGTCGCGTACATTTTCGCGCAGTGTAAACTCGGCGTCCATCATCGCGCTGTTTCTGCTCGTCAGAAGATTAAGGCCCCCCAGAACCAACGTGGGCACCAAGCTGGCTATGAGCATCCCCGCCATCAGTTTGGCACGCAGTGATTTAAGCATCAATTTTTGTTCCTCCGTCTCACTCTCTGTCCTCTGTCCTCTGT
>DBBC01000010.1:8776-12066 GCA_002292025.1 Firmicutes bacterium UBA994 | reverse complement strand
TTAGTGGCATGGATGGCGAATGTAAAGCGGTGAAAGAACGAGAGGAGTGTTGTCATTGTCGCGTCCCCTAGTTAAAGAAGACTTGCTCAAGCTTAAGTTTTTGTCGGCACCTGAGTTATCGCCATGTGGGGAGAAAGTTGCCTTCGTGCTTACGCACATCGACGAAAAAACAGAGGAGTACCGTTCCCACATCTATTTGCAGTCGGTCAGTGGGGGCTCGATGCATCAGCTTACCAGCGGCGGCAAGCTAGAAAACGCGCCTAAGTTTTCGCCTGACGGGGAAAGACTGGCCTTTGTCTCCGACAGAAACGGCGACAAGCAAGTTTTTACCCTAGACCTTAAACTTGGCGGCGAGGCGCGGCAAGTGACCACCATGCGCTTCGGTGCCGCGTCGCCCGTTTGGTCGCCGGATGGGCAGTACTTGGCATTGGTGTCACGCTTCGCTGTTCTGGATACTACCCTAGAGTTAGAAAAAGCGCGTTCACAGCAGGAGCGCGACGACGACGACAAAAAGCGCCGAGAGGAGCCTAAGGTAGTCGAGCTTATTAAAAATAAAGCCGACGAGGCCATGGGGCTTTTGGACGGAAAGCACAATCATATTTGGGTCATCCCCGCTGACGGCGGTAAGGCACGTTGCTTGACCAACGGTGACTTTGAACACGTTGACCCGGCATGGTCTCCTTGCGGGCAATACTTGGCTTTCGCCAGTAATCGCGACGGTGACCCGGAACTAAAACCTTATTACGCTGATATCTATACTGTCCACGTAGCAACGGGCGAGATAAAGCGCATAACCGCTACGGAGGGGCCGAGCTCTAGCCCTATCTGGTCGCCTGACGGCAAGAGCATTGCCTACATGGGCCACACCGGGGAGTTTTATTCCGCTACGCTGACGCGGGTGTGGCTGGTAGACGCAGACGGGGGAGAACCGGTTAATCTTACCGCTACTTTCGACCGCTCGGTTGGTGACCAAACCGGCTCTGACAGCCGCTATGGCGGGAGTGGGGAAGCGTTGTTCTTTAACCCGGATGGAACCGGCATCTCGTTCTTGGCGAGCGACAGAGGGGACACACACGTTTACAACGTCTCACTCGGCACACGTGAGGTGACAGCGCTCACCACAGGTCATATGCATGTGCAGAGCATGAGTTGGTGTAGCCAAGGTAAGGTCATGGTTATTGCCGCGTCCTCGCACCTTTACCCGACGGACCTGTTTGTTTGCGGTGAGCATAAACCCCTGCGCCGTTTAACACAAGTCAACTGCGAGCTACTAGACTCCGTCACGCTGAGTGAGCCGGAAGAGTTTTGGCTGCAAGCGGCAGACGGAGGGAGCATACATGGCTGGCTGATGAAGCCTACCGAGTTTGCCCCGGAACAAAAATACCCATTGATACTTGAAATTCACGGCGGGCCGCATACCCAGTATGGCTGCACTTTCTTTTTGCAGTTCCAGCTCTTAGCTAACAACGGCTACGGGGTATTATTTACCAATCCGCGCGGGAGTCACGGCTATGGCCAAGAGTTTGTCAACGCGGTGCGCGGTGACTACGGCGGGGGAGACTACGGCGACTTGATGAGCGCGGCGGATTACGCCGCACAGTTACCTTGGGTCGACAGTGAGCGCCTAGGGGTGACCGGCGGCAGTTACGGCGGGTTTATGACGAACTGGATAGTGGGCCACACCAAACGCTTTAAGAGCGCTGTTACCCTGCGCAGCATTTCTAACTGGCTCAGTTTCTACGGTGTGAGCGATATCGGCTATACTTTTACCGAGTACGAGATCCTCGGCAACCCATGGGACAATGCGGAGCTATTGCTTAAGCATTCACCCATCACCTACGTCAAGAACGTTACCACCCCCATACTTATCATGCACGCCGAGCAAGATATGCGCTGCCCGATTGAGCAAGGGGAGCAATTCTACGTATACTTAAAGAAGCTGGGTGTAAAAACGCGCATGGTCAGATTCCCCGGCGCGAATCACGAGCTGTCGCGCAGCGGCAAACCTAAACTTCGCCTAGCTAGGCTCGGCCACATTATCGGGTGGTTCAAAGAGACGCTGTAACTAAAAGCAAAAGACAAAAAGCAAAAGACAAAAAATAAAGGAGCTGTCCTGCTATGCGGGTCAGCTCTGTTGCGGAGCCCTACTGACGAATAGTTTCCCAGATAAAGGCGCGCAGTTCTGCCATGTGTTGCTCTAGCCAGACCATGGCATGGTGGCGTCCGTAGGCAGCTTCGTCTTGGCGGGGGTCGGGCGTTCCCGCATAATGGTCGCTAAAGCCAAACAGACCGCGTAGCAACTGGTAGTACCATAGGCGCGGCATCTCTAGGTAATCGGCAGGCGACAATTTTCCTCCGCCGTCGCGGTAACCTTTTAGTATCGATGAGGCCAACGGGTAGTTAAAATGTCCGCTCTTTAGGCACGTGAAGCCGAGGCAGCGCATTAACTCCCACGCTGGGAAGCTATAGCAGGTTTGGTCAAAATCCAGCACACCGACTATGGTGCCTTGGTTGTCAAATAAGACGTTGCCAAGTTGGTAGTCCCCATGGATGGCCTGACTACTCAAGTGAAAGAACTGCGCGGGATCAACGTCTACCTCCTGCATGACTTGGATGCGATAAGTAAGTGAGGCGATGGCAAAGCGATCGAAATCGTCATGCGGTTCCTTAGACTGGATTATTTGCAGTAGGTCAAACAGGCGGGGCAAAGACTCTTTGCTTCCACGCCACAAGCTGTTGTGTAGCTTGTCCGCCTGCGGGAAGAAGCGCAGGCTGTGATGGAGCTTACCGAGCATGGCTCCCATGTTGTAGCCTTCATGGCCTCCCACCTCATCCAGAGACAGGTTGCGGCCGGGGATAAAGTGAAGCAGTAGCACGCGGAAGTTGTCGCCATGCAGCACTAGGCCGCCTGCCGCGGTAGGCACAACGTGAGGGACCGGAAAAGCCAGCGGCGAAAGGTACGCAGTTACCTCGAGACCCTCGTAGAGGCGCTTGTCGGTCACGGCATCGCTGTAGACTTTTAGACAGTATGTGCAACCGTCCTCCGCCAAAAGCTTGTAGGTGCGGTTTACCCGCCCCGTCGACATCAGCTCGAGTGAGGAGACGGTGCAGCCGTAATGCTGAGATACGAGTGCCGCAAGAACCATCTTACACCTCCCATACGGCGGTGTCTTTTCCTTTCGCTGCATATAGGCGTAAACCTTCTTATGGGTATGCCGCAGTAAATTAAAAGACTTCTCCGCAGGGTAGGAGACGGCGCGTCGACAGCGAAACAATATTAAAGAACACAG
>DBBC01000010.1:0-8370 GCA_002292025.1 Firmicutes bacterium UBA994 | reverse complement strand
GCAAATTCAAGGGGAGGAAGCGAATGAACGAGCAAAGATTCGCGAAGAGAATTCGTAATCTACAGGGGAATGTCATCCGCGATATTCTCAAGTTAACGCAACAGCCGGATATTATCTCTTTTGCGGGAGGGTTGCCGGCCCCGGACATGTTCCCGGTGGAAGAACTGGGGGAAATCGCGTGTGAGGTGCTGCAGCGCGACAGGAGTGTGTTACAGTATGGCACCACAGAAGGGTACGGTCCTTTACGAGAGTTTGTGGCGGACTGGGTTAAAGGTGCGGGCGTGACAGCCGGGGCCGAGGACGTGATTATCACTTCGGGCTCCCAGCAGGGGATTGATCTAATCGCCAAGGCCATGCTTGACCCGGGTGAAAAAGTCGTGGTGGAGAGTCCCACGTATCTCGCGGCTATTCAGATTCTGCGCACGTACGAGGCCGGTTTCGCTGTCGTCCATCACGACCATGAAGGCGTGTTGGTAGACGAACTTGACGCAGTCATCGCACAGGAAAACCCTAAACTTGTGTACCTAGTGCCTACGTTTCAGAATCCAACCGGCATTACACTCAGTGTAGAGCGGCGCAAAGTCATAGGCCAAATGCTAAGCCGGCACGAGGCGATTCTCATTGAAGATGACCCCTATGGGCGCTTGAACTTTACCGGGCAGGTGCTGCCTGCGATCAAGTCTTTTGACGTCAGCGGCCAAGTCGCGTACTTCGGCAGTTTTTCCAAGATTATCTCGCCTGGCCTGCGAGTCGGCTTTGTTATCGCCCCGGCTCCTTTGTTACGTAAAATGGTAATCGGCAAGCAGGGTGTGGACATACACACATCTAACCTGTCGCAGGCCCTTGTCTATGAGTTTTGCCGGCGAGGGATGCTTGAGCCGCACATTGCGCGCGTGGCTTTAAACTACAGCAAAAAGCTTAAAGTTATGCAGGAATGTCTGACCCTCTTGCCGTCGGGTATCAAGTGGACCGAGCCGCAAGGCGGCCTCTTCATCTGGGGTGAACTCCCCGCACATATTGACGCGGTGAAACTGCTTGAAGTTGCGGTGCGCGAGAAAGTGGCCTTTATCCCCGGAGAGAGCTTTTTTGTTGAGGGCGGCGGCAAAAACACGCTAAGGCTTAACTTCAGCAACGCTACAGAGGAGAACATCCGCCTTGGCTTCTCGCGTTTGGCTAAGGCTCTCGCGGAGTACAAGTAGCGGCATGCGTGTAGTCTTATTAACTATAAACGCCAGCTTCGTCCATACCAGCCTAGGCGCGCGCTACTTAGAGGCGGTATGCAGAGAAGCTGGCGTCACGCTTGCAGTGGTCGAGTCTAATATCAATGAAGGTATAGAAGTCATCACCGGTAAAGTTGCGAGGTTGCATGCGGAGCTCCTGCTATGTTCTGTATACATCTGGAATCGGCGCATAATGGAAGACGTCTGTACGCGGATACGCCTGATGGACCCCGGCGTGACTATCGCGTGGGGCGGTCCGGAAGTGAGCGGAGGATGGGAAGAAATTCTCGCGCAGGGCGACGTTGACTACGTCGTCTGCGGTGAGGGGGAGGCGGTTATCCTTAGCCTGATCGGAGCGCTCGCGCAGGGGGAAAGACCCCGGGGGGCGGGGATTACTTGGCGGGGAGGGCCCAAGCCTAGAGTTGAGATGCTACAAGACCTAGACAAGCTGCCTTTCCCCTATGCCTATGAAAAGTGGCAACAGAACAAGATATACTATTTTGAAACAAGTCGGGGCTGTCCGTACACGTGCGCCTACTGCCTGTCATCATGTGATCCGCACGTGCGTTACATGTCGGTTGATAACGCCAAAGCGCGCTTATCCCACATGGTGGGAAGAGTGCCTTTAATTAAATTCGTAGATCGCACTTTCAATGCAGATCCCGCGCGAGCGCGGGGTCTGTGGGAGTTCTTGCAAGGGACAGAAGGCGAAACGAGATTTCATTTTGAAATCTGTGCGCATCTGTTAAGCGGCGAAGATTTTGCGCTTTTGGCAGACCCTCGCGCACAGAGGTTTCAATTAGAGGTGGGGCTACAGTCGATTTCCCCGACCAGTTTGCAGGCAGTTAACCGCCATGTGGACGCTAACCAAACGTTGGATAGGGTTAAGCGCTTGGTGCAACTGGGTACAGCGGAAGTGCAGCTTGACCTGATTGCGGGGCTGCCCGAGGAGACGCCGGCGACTTTTCTGCACGCCGTAAACGCGGCGCTGGCGGCACTACCTCACCGTTTGTACTTAGGGTTCTTAAAACTGTTGCCAGGGACACCGCTGCGGCAACGGGCAGGGGACTTAGGACTTGTTTTCTTGCCTTTTGCACCCTATGAGGTGCTTCGTACCCCGCATATGTCTTCGCACGACTTCCTCTATTTTAAATCCCTAGCGCAAGCTCTAGACCGCTGCTACAATTCGCAGCAGGCGGAGCGCGCCTTGCGTTATGCACTGACCCAAGCAACACTATCAGGCGTGCAGGTGCTGGAGCGGCTGTCAGCGGCGGAGGGGGTCACGGTGCAAGAGAGCGTTTACTTGGCTCTGCAGACTCACGTGCCGGACCCTGAGGTGCTCCGTGAGTTGTGCCGGTTTGACTATCTCTTACATGAACCGCACAAGCGCGTCCCCGCTGTATTGATGGGCGAGCAGCCGCCAGAGGATACGGCTGTGCGCGAGATTGTCTATAAACAGCCGGAGCGACTGTTTGCGGCGTTGCCGCATCGCCGCGGCGAAAAGCCGGGGGCGGTGCTGCGTCAGCTGCGTTGGGGCAAGTTTTCGCGGCAGGCGCTAGCTCTGCTGGCTCTTCCGGATGAGTGCGAGGTGCTGTTTGACCACGGGTTGCCACGCAAAGCGCGGGTCTGCATACTACACTAACGAATGTCGACGCGCCGCAGCAAGTTGGCATTGGTAACTACGCTGATGGAGCTAATAGCCATGGCAATCTCAGCGATTATGGGGTGCATAAGCCCGACCACAGCTAAGGGAATGGCGACTACGTTGTAGAAAAATGCCCAGAACAAGTTCTGGCGAATCTTGCGGAAGGTGGCGCGCGACAACTTGATGGCGCTGACTGCGGCCGTAAGGTTGCCGCGCACAAGTGTAACATCGGAAGCCTCAATAGCGATGTCAGTTCCCGTACCAATGGCGATGCCTACGTCAGCCTGCGTCAGCGCGGGGGCGTCATTAATGCCGTCGCCTACCATGGCTACTTTTTGTCCTGAGCTCTGCAGGCGTTTAATTGCTTCGACTTTGCCCTCTGGGAGTACCTCCGCGAGAATATGGGTTATACCCACAGCGCGGCCGATAGCGGCTGCAGTGCGCGTGTTATCACCCGTGATCATGACGGGTGTCAAGCCCATTTTTTTGAGTTCGAGCACAGCGGCGTTCGAGTCCTCTTTGACGGTGTCGGCGACGGCGATGACGCCTGCACTGCGACCGTCGATGCTGACGAACATGGCGGTCTTGCCGTCGTCTTCTAGGGTCGATGCCATGTCCTGAGTGGAAACAAGCGAAACTCCGAGTTCCTGCATTAGTTTGCGGCTGCCCACGGCGACCTTTTGACCGCCAAACTCGGCCACCACGCCGCGGCCGGTATAGGAGGCGAAGTGTTCAAGGGCTACGAAGTTGACGCCAGAGGTTTTGCCGTGCTTGACGATAGCCTGGCCAAGCGGATGCTCGGATCCGGCTTCAGCGTTAGCGGCAGCCCGTAACAGCTCGCTCTCCGTCCCCAAAATGGGTACAATGTCAGTAACCTCAGGCTTGCCCTTGGTTATAGTTCCTGTTTTGTCAAAAACTATAGTCTTAACTTCCTGCAAAGTCTGGATAGCTTCCCCGCGCTTAATCAAGATCCCGTTCTCAGCCCCCATGCCGCTGCCCACCATCAGGGCGGTAGGAGTCGCCAGACCCAGCGCGCAAGGACAAGCGATAACCAGCACGGCGACCGACGCCACCAAAGCCAGTGTGACTGGGTTGAGGTGAGGGTTAACCCAAGGCACAAAGTGTGCGGCCCATGCCAGTATCCCCGCCAGCTGGTGCGGGAAGAGCAGCCAAGCCGCCAAGGTCACTGCCGCAATGCTTATAACGATGGGGACAAACACGGCGGTAACTTTGTCGGCAAACTCTTGAATGGGGACCTTGGTGCCCTGGGCTTCCTCCACTAGCTTAATGACTTGCGCCAAGAATGTGTCCTTGCCGACACGCGTGGCCTTGCCGTGCAGCAGCCCTTCTTGGTTAACAGTGGCACCGATGAGTTCATCGCCGGAAGTCTTGCGCACCGGGAGTGATTCGCCGGTAGCCATGGACTCATCTACACTGCTTTCCCCCCAAATTAGCTGACCGTCGGTAGGTATTTTTTGCCCCGGACGGACGACAAAAACGTCGCCGACCTGTACCAGAGACAGCGCCACTTCTCGCTCTTGGCCGTCGATAAGCAGGGTGGCAGTTTTGGCCTCTAGCTGCAGCAAGCGGCGAATCGCTTGGGAAGCTCTGCCCTTAGCTTTGGCCTCAAGGAACCGCCCGGTGAGGTGAAAGGCCATGATCATGGCGGCGACACCGGCATAGTTTTCGATGTGCGTGAAAAAAGTCGCCACACCTGTTCCCCAAGCCACGAGCGTACCCATGGCAATAAGCGTGTCCATATTAGGAGAGAGGTGCTGGGCGGCTTTCCAACCGGAAACGAGAGTGGGAAGCCCCACCCCAAACATTACTGGCGCGGAAAGCACCAGCATACCGATGCTGTACCCCGTTTTGCCTAGCCACATCGCGTCCATGTCGTGCCCACCGGCAAACATCGCGTACAGCATCCACAGCGTTATGGGCAGGGACAAAGCCCATGCGATCCACATGCGACGGGCCGCCGCGCGACTGTGCCGCATTGCTTTGTCTTCATCTGCCTGGGAGCTTGACTCAGTTTTTGCCGCATACCCAAGCTTGTCAACTGCAGCAATGAGTTTAGCGGCATTCGTTGAGCTAGGGTCAAAGTCAACCACAGCTTTTTCTGTGGCTAGATTGACGGCAGCACGCAATACTCCTTCCGTTTGCGCTAGGCCCTTTTCCACCCGACTGGAACAAGCAGCGCATGTCATGCCTTGGATGTCAAGTGTGACGGAGTCATTATTTACTTTACGTTTCTCCTGCATGGTAAACCCTCCGGTGTCCGCTTAATATACCCCTATAGGGTATGTCAAGACAAGTTTACCATCTGCCTGTCACAGCGTCAATAACCTTAGCTCAGTTCCTGTTGCTTCTTCTGCTGGCGTAGGCGTTCCGTGCGATTGAGGGTGCGCTTGCGCAGGCGGATGCTTTTTGGGGTTACCTCCACCAACTCGTCGTCGGTAATATACTCGAGCGCATGGTCTAAGCTTATATCACGCGGTGTCTCGAGTCTAATTGCTTCATCGGCGCCACTGGCGCGAATGTTAGTAAGCTGTTTTCGTTTGCAGACGTTCACGTCAAGGTCGCTGGGACGAGCCGATTCGCCGATAACCATGCCCTCATAAACGGGCGTTCCCGGTTTGATGAAGAGATGCCCGCGTTCTTCGGCGTGCTGCAGCCCATAAGCTGTAGACTCGCCTTCCTCCCACGCGACCAGTACTCCGCTGACGCGCCCCGGCAGGTCGCCGCGGTAGGGGCCATAACCGTGAAACAACGTGTTCATAACGCCATAGCCGCGGGTTTCGGTGAGAAGTTCCGAGCGAAAACCAAGCAGAGCGCGCGCGGTAATCACGAATTCTAAGCGTACCGAGCCGGTAGCGGTATGTTCCATGCTCGTCAGGAGGCCTTTGCGCGCCCCTAGTTTTTCCATAACTGTGCCCAAATACTGATTGGGCACCTCAATGGTCAAGAGTTCCATCGGTTCTTCCGGTCCGTTTTCGCCTTGCCGAAAGATCACCTTGGGGCGTGACACGGCAAACTCGTAGCCTTGCCGTCGCATGGTTTCGATAAGGATGGCTAAGTGCAGCTCACCCCGCCCGGAAACATGGAAAACGTCTGCGGTCGGCCCATCCTCGATGCGCATGCTTACATTGGTGTATCCCTCACGCATCAGTCGTTCCCTTAGATGCCTCGAGGTTACGAACTGTCCTTCCCGTCCGGCAAAGGGGCTATCGTTAATCATAAAATCCATAGTCACGGTCGGCTCGTCTACCGGGACAAAGGGCAATGCTTGCGGATGTTCGATGTCGGCGATGGTATCGCCTAGGCTGATGTCAGCGATCCCAGCAACGGCCACAATATCACCGGCCTCAGCCGCTGTGTGTTCTGTGCGCTTAAGCCCAACATACTGGAATAGCTTAGCCACTTTGGCTGACAGTACGCCGCGGTCAGAAGTAACTATGGCGACAGTCTGCCCGGTATTGACGGTGCCGTGGGTAATACGGCCGATAGCTATTCTGCCGAGGTAATCATCCCAGTCCAGCGTTGTCACCAGCATCTGCAGTGGGGCAGCCTTGTCCCCGGAGGGCGCGGGTATCTTGCGGACGATAGTCTCAAAGAGCGGCGTTAGGTCCTCGCCTTCATCCAGAAGTCCGTACTTAGCGATGCCGGCACGAGCTGACGTAAACAACACTGGAAAGTCAAGTTGTTCGTCCGACGCGCCAAGTTCGATAAATAGGTCTAGGCATTTGTCGAGTACTGTCAAGGCTTGCGCGTCTTGGCGGTCGATTTTGTTAATGACCACGATGGCCTTAAGATTCAACGCTAAGGCTTTGCGCAGCACGTACTTAGTCTGCGCCAGCGGGCCTTCGGCTGCGTCCACTAACAATAGGACGCCGTCCACAATACTTAACGACCGTTCTACTTCGCCGCCAAAATCGGCATGACCAGGGGTGTCGACAATGTTGATTTTTACATCGCCATAGTAGACACCGGTGTTCTTGGCCATAATGGTAATGCCTCGTTCCCGTTCAAGGTCGAGCGAATCCATGACGCGTTCCTGTACGTGTTCTTTGGCATGGAAAATGTGACTTTGCTTCAGCATGGCGTCGACTAAGGTTGTTTTGCCGTGGTCTACATGGGCAATTATGGCTATGTTACGTTTCACAATTCTGAGGCTCCTTTTGCTTGTGGTCTGACGACACAGTATAGACGCAGAAGACGACAGGAGTCAATGAAAACAGCAGGAGCGGTGAGGGCGGCGTTGAACTCCTATGGTACGGGCAACAGAGGGGGATTAGTGTGAGTCAAGCGAGAAAACGTGTCGTTGTCACAGCCACGTCGGAGATGCCGGTGAACATAAAAGCAGTGGCACGTGAGTTGGGAGCCCCAGTTGAGCTGGAGGTGGTACCTTTGGCTTTTGGCGACATGTCGCTCGGTGCGCGGGAACGCTGCTGGGAATCCATTTCTAGTGCAGACGGACTCCTAGTGCGCACCGGTGTTATTCCCGGTGAGCTGATTGGCCGCTGTGCACACCTTAAAGTCATCGCGCTCCACGGCGCGGGAGTAGACCAAGTTGACATAAGAGCGGCCACGGAGGGAGGCATCTATGTTACCAATACTCCCGGCGCTAACGCAGAGTCCGTCGCGGAACTAGCGCTGGGGTTGATTATTTCTTTTCGGCGTGGGATAGCGCAGGCAGACAGCTTGGTTAGGCAAGGGCGTTGGGAACAAGCCCGAACCCTCGGCGGCGAACTTAAGGGAAAACGCCTAGGTATAGTTGGCTATGGCCATATCGGCCAAACGCTGGCTGGCCTAGCTTTGGCTGTGGGCATGGAAGTGGTGGTTTGGAGTCGATCTCCGCTTGCTTCGCTCTCGGGCAGAGCAAGACAAGTGACGATTGAGGAACTGTTTGGCACGGCAGATGTTGTCAGTTTGCACCTAGCCCTAGTCCCGGATACGGTTGGATTGATAGGGCGTAAGCTCTTATCGCTGATGCGGAAAGATGCGCTCCTCGTCAATACCGCTAGGGGAGCGCTAGTTGTCCAAGATGACCTGTTACAGGCGTTGCAAGAGGAATGGTTTGCCGGTGCCGCGCTCGACGTATTTGATAAAGAACCTTTGCCGGCCAACAGTGCGTTCTTGCGCCTGCCTAATGTTCTCTTTACTCCGCATATGGGCGGGTCCACCGTGGAATGTTTGGCGCGAGTCGCCAGTATGGCGGCATGCGACATTAGGCTGGTGATGGAAGGCGGTGTGCCTCGGTTTGCCGTAAACACACCGTGGCCAAGCAGGTGAGGTAAATGTAAACCTAGTTCAAGGGCATGCGCGAGGTCACCACCATAGCTTTCCTGCGCCCATGCCGCCTCGGTGGTCAACGCTTCCAGTACGGTCGTTAAAATCTCTACTCTGCTCAGGGTGACATTTTCACTGTCCGCTTACAAGTGACAGTATCACTGTTTGACGACAGCTTGGTCGCACAAAAATTGCACATAATGCCACACTATAGGT
>DBBC01000129.1 GCA_002292025.1 Firmicutes bacterium UBA994 | reverse complement strand
TCACCGTCTCACATACTCCCCGTTTCCCCTCTTCTCACCTCCCATCGTCCCACCGTCTCACCGTCTCATACACCCCCGTCTCGCGTCTCGCGTCTCGCCATCCTACATCTCACCTCTCAGCCTCCCACCATCCCAGCCTCTCTACGGGCGGACGTGGTCGCTCGGGTTAAGTCGGGTTCCGGCTTGGTTGCGCACCTCAAAATGCAGGTGGGGCCCTGTGCTGTGCCCGGTGCTGCCTATGCGCGCTATAACCTGCCCCTTAGTAACTCTATCTCCTTCCTCCACCAGTAAAGCGCTGGCATGAGCGTAGAGCGAGGAAAAAGCCCCGTGGCTAATGATCACCGTCTTGCCGTAGCCACCCAGCCAATCGGCCCACAACACCCTCCCGCTGTCAGAGGCTACGATGTTACGCCCGCTCGGCGCACCGATGTCAATGCCGCTGTGAAACTCCCGCGTGCGAAAAATGGGGTGTCTCCGCCAGCCAAAGGGAGAGGTAATGCGCGTGTGGCCCGGTACCGGCCAAGTAAATGTGCCTGTGCCCACGCCGCGGTTGCGTTCCTCTAACTCCCTGATAACGCGGTCCAGCTCCTCGGCTAAGCGGTTAAGCTCGTTATAGGCGCGAACTGCTTCCTCTTTATCTTGATTTAAGCGGTTAAGAATAGCGGTGCGGCTGGCGGCACGGTTCTGTAGGCTAGTTTGCTGCGCGCGTTTCTGTTCCCGCAGCGAGGAAACTTCCGCGCGTCGCTCCTCTGCCTCTTCTCTGCGTTTCGCGATAATGGCCCGTTCCTCTTGCACTGCGTGATAAATTGCGATATCCTGATTTATCACCATCCGCAGCAAACTAAAGCGGTTGATAAAATCGGCGAAGTTCCGTGCTTGAAACAGCACCTCGAGGTAACTCACCGCGCCGCGCTCATATAAGGCGCGCAGTCGCCTGCCAAGCTGCTCGTTGCGCCTGCGGAGTCGCTCTGTGGCGTCATGAAGTTCACTTGTCAGTCGCCGCAGCTCACTCGAAGCCGTGCGCAATCTGCTCTCTAGGGTGCGTATTTCCTGTGTGGTCCGGTCTATGTTGCGCTCCAGTACCTGCAGCTCACCGAGGACGCTCCGCGCCTGTCGGTCGGCTGCCGCAGCCCGCCGCTCAGCCTCTTGCATGCGCTGTTGCACCAGACGGCGTTCACGCTGCCTAGCCTCAAGGTCAGCGTTAGCCTCTACGCCAAGCGGCAGGAGCAAAAGCGCCACTGCCAAAATCGCTAGAACACGCCTTAACACTATCCCACCTCCTAGACGTCCAAGTAACGTCGCACTGACATACCGCTGCCGACCACGCCAATCAGCGCGCCTAAACCGAGCAACACCAAGGCGAGGGTCTGCAGCATCGGCCAAGGAGCGACAACGGGCCAAAAGGGAATGGCGGCGGCGAGAGACCGCACGGCAAAATAGTACCCCCACGCCAGCACGGAGGAGGCCACCACCGCTCCGGTTAGACCTATCACCAGCCCTTCAATGATAAAGGGCCAACGTACAAACCAAGCTGTAGCGCCGACATAACGCATAATGCCAATCTCTCTGCGCCGCGCAAATACGGCCATCCTGATGGTGTTGACGATAATGAAGATGGCTGCCAGCACAAGCCCTGCCATCAGCCCGAAGCCAACTATCCGCATCGCGCGCGTAATAGACAGAAGCTGCGCCACAATCTCGCGCCCGTAAACTACTTCCTCTACGCCGCGCAGTTGACCTACAGCTTGGGCGATTTCCGTCATGCGGAAGGCCGAATCAGCCCGTATAGTAAAGGCTTCGCGCAAAGGGTTATCATCTTCCCACCCGGCTAGGAAGTCCCGATTGTCGCCATACCACTCCAGCAACTTTTGCCACGCCTCCTCGCGCGAGACAAAAGTGACGTCCGTCACACCTGGAATGGCCTTAAGCTCAGTTTCTAGCCGGCGCCGTTGCTCGCTGCTGATGTCGGCAAGGTGAGCCGTCAGCTCCACCTGTCTTTCCACCTGCGCGGTCATAGCGCCGATGTTTGCACCCAGCAGAATAAACACGCCCAGCACCACCAACGCCACCGCCACCGTCCCGATAGAGGCGAGCGTCATCAAACTGTTGCGCACTAAGCTGGTGCCCGCGGAGAGAAAGAAGTAGCCAAAAGTGCGGGGTTTAACCATGATAAACTCCTCGCTCTTCGTCCCTCACTACACTTCCCTCTTCGAGGGCCACAACTCGTTTGCGTAAAGAGTCGACAATTTGCTTCGCATGAGTTACCATTAGCATAGTTGTACCAGCGGCGTTTATCTCCAGCAGTAACTTGACTATACCCCACGCAGTTTCGGGGTCCAAATTACCTGTAGGTTCGTCGGCGATCACGAAGGCCGGCTGGTTTGCTATTGCCCGGGCAAGAGATACGCGCTGTTGTTCCCCGCCTGACAAGTTGCCGGGTAGCTGTTTGGCTTTGTGCGCCAGCCCCACCAACTCCAGCACCTTGCCCACTCTCCGCTGAATCAGACGCGGCGAGGCCTCGACCACTACCATGGCGAAGGCGACGTTTTCGGCTACAGTCCAATTAGGCATAAGGCGAAAGTCTTGGAACACCACCCCTATAGACCGCCGCAGGTATGGCACTTCTCTTGCTTTTATTTTGGTGATATCCCTGCCATTGAAAATGATTTGACCTTGTGTGGGCTTTTCTTCCCGCAACAGGAGCCTAGTCAGTGTGGTTTTCCCTGCGCCGCTCTGCCCAACTATGAACACAAACTCACCCTGTGAGACTGTCAGGGTGACATCGTTAAGTGCAATCGGCCCGTTAGGATAGACCTTGGTAACTTTACGCAGTTCGAGCATATTCTCTTTCCTTTCGCTTCCCCAAGCTGTACCGTTCGCTTTCGACAAATCTCCCCTCAATTCCTGTTTTTTTGTGCTGTCATTTGACGGTAAATGATGAGAAAGGTTGGTTCAAACAGTGTCTGAAAAATTAATCTTAGTTCCCCTCGGTGGTATGGGGGAGATAGGCAAGAACATGTTTGTCTATCAGTACCGCGATGAACTGTTGGTCATCGATGCCGGCCTGAAATTCCCCGAAGACGAGATGTTTGGCGTTGACTACGTTATCCCCAATATCGCTTATCTCTTGGAAAATCACGATAAGGTCAAGGCTATTTTCTTGACCCATGGCCACGAGGATCATGTCGGGGCCCTCCCCTATGTCTTAAAACAGCTAAATGTGCCTGTGTATGGCACACGTCTGACGCTTGGCCTCTTAAAGATAAAACTAGACGAGCACAATGTTAACGCCGTGCTCAAAGAAGTGAAGGCCGGAGAAGAAGTAAGAATCGGTGTCTTTACACTGCAATGCTTCCACGTCAACCATAGTATCCCCGATAGCATAGGGCTCGCCATTAAGACGCCGGTAGGGACCATCCTGCATACCGGCGACTTCAAGTTGGACCAGACTCCTGTCGACGGCAAAGTGACGGATTACTTTACACTGACGCGACTCGGGCATGAGGGCGTCCTAGGGATGCTTTCCGATTCGACCAACGCACATCGCCCGGGCTACACTAAGTCCGAGCGCGATGTAGGCAAAGTGTTCGAAAACATTTTCGCCAAAGCTAAGGGCCGACTAATCATTGCAACATTCGCCAGCAATATTCACCGCATCCAACAGGTTTTCGACACGGCGGTGCGTTTCCGCCGCAAAGTAGCCGTCGTCGGGCGCAGCATGATTAGCAACGTAGCAACAGCGACGGAGCTGGGGTATCTTACCTACCCTGACTCCACCCACATCGAAATCGAGGAGCTCGACAGTTTGGCTGCCGACCGCGTCGTCATTATCTCCACCGGGAGCCAAGGTGAGCCTTTGTCAGGGCTCACGCGCATGGCCAGCGGTTCACATCCGCGTATTAACATTGTGCCCGGGGATACCGTCATCTTCTCGTCTACCCCCGTGCCCGGCAACGAAAAACTAGTGAGCAAGGTCATTGACAGCCTGTCTAAAGCCGGGGCTCGCGTCATTTATCAAGGGATATCCGATGTGCACGTGTCGGGCCACGCCAGCCGCGAGGAACTAAAGATATTAATCAATATGACACGCCCAAAATTTATGGTTCCGTGCCATGGCGAATATCGGCATCAAGCGGCCTTTAGCGACCTAGCCCAGCTGATGGGATACGACCCCTCGGCCGTCCTCAGCATCGAAAACGGCGATGTGGTGGAGTTTACCCAAAACTCGGCGCGCGTAGTGGGCACGGTGACTGCGGGCTCGGTGCTGGTAGACGGCATCGGCGTCGGCGATGTCGGCAATGTGGTGCTGCGCGACCGGCAGCAATTAGCGGCCGACGGGGTAATGGTGGTGGCGGCTACGATTGACCGCAGCACGCGTAAAGTTATCGCCGGGCCGGATATCATCTCGCGCGGGTTTGTTTACGTTAAAGAATCAGAGGGTCTGCTTAGCCAAGCCGAGTTAAAGGTCAGCGTCGCACTGCACAAGGCGCTGCAAGACACGGCCGATTGGGTAGCCTTGCGCTCTGCCATCCGCGAACCGCTCGCCAATTTTCTGTACGAAAAAACCCGGCGTCGTCCTATGATTCTGCCGGTGTTACTGGAAGCTAATCGGAATTAGCTAAGGGCTTGAATCACTATCCATGAAGGGACACTAAGATTCTCTGCGGGTAAGCACACCAGCGATTGCGTGCATATCCATTGCTGCGTCCTTCGTGTTCCTTCGTGTGCTTCGTGGATCATAGCCATTAATCGCGCACGATATTGTTCCAATGGACTCTCACTTTGGCAGCGATGTGTTCTGCCGTGAGCTCGTATGCCTCAAGCAGCTCGTGCGCTTCTCCGGATTGCCCAAAGCAATCTTCCACGCCCATCATCACCAATGGTGGGCGCGTTTTTTCGACGGCCAGCGCCTCCGCGCACGCGCTACCCAGACCTCCGGCAACTAAGTGCTCCTCTGCCGTCACTAAGAGCTCGCTTGTTGCGGCCACTGCACGGAGCAGCTCCGTGTCCAGTGGTTTTATGCTGCTCATATTGATGACCTGACAATAAATGCCCTCGGTTTTAAGCATCCGCGCCGCTTCCAGCGCTGCCGCTACCATTACTCCACAGGCGATAACGGCCACCGGGGCACCTTCGCTTAAGATACAAGCCTTCCCCGGCGTAAAGACATAGCCCTCCGGCACTACGCGCGGTACAGGCTGCCGGCCTAGGCGAACGTACACGGGGCCAGACATTACTGATGCCGCCGCGATAATCATCTGGTAGGCTTCTTCGCCGTCGGCGGGGACCCAAACTTGCATCCCCGGCAAGACTCGCATCAGCGCTATATCCTCTATGGACTGGTGCGAACCGCCGTCCGGGCCGACTGTGAGTCCGGCATGTGTGGCGGCGATAACTACCGGCAAGCGCGGGTAGGTGATGCTGTTACGCACTTGATCATAGGCGCGTCCGGTGGCAAAAATGGCGAAGGTGCTGGCAAAGGGCTTAAGCTCGGCTAAAGCCAAGCCGCAGGCTGTGCCCATCAGGTCCGCCTCCGCTATCCCTATATTAAAGAACCGCTCTGGGTACCTAGCGGCAAAAGCTGCTGTCTTGGTGGACTTAGAGAGGTCTGCGTCCAGCACCACCACATCGGGACGAGTCTCGCCGAGAGTGAGGAGCGCACGTCCATAGGCGTCGCGCGTTGCTTCCGGTTTAATCGACATTTAGATGGCCTCCAATGCAAGTACAAATTGACGCGCTTGCTCTAACGTAGGCGCTTTGCCGTGCCAGTCCGCTACGCCTTCCATGTAGTCCACGCCTTTGCCTTTCACGGTGCGGGCGATAACTACCAGCGGGTAGCCGTTACGCTCGGTGTGGAAGCCGCGATAGAGATCGGCAAACGAATGCCCATCCACGGTGACAGTCTTCCACCCAAAACTTTGCCACTTTTCCGCGAGTGGCTCTACGCGCTTTACGGCCGCGGTGTGGCCGTCGATTTGCAGTCCGTTGTAGTCGACAACTGCGGTGAGATTGGCGAGCCGGTAGTGTGCCGCCGTCATAGCGGCCTCCCACACTTGGCCTTCTTGTAGCTCCCCATCACCTAACACGACATATACCTTGTTTGGCTTGCCCTGCAGCCGTAAGCCGAGGGCTAAACCGTTGGCTACAGACAAACCCTGCCCGAGCGAGCCTGTAGACATCTCCACACCGGGAAGTTTTCGCATATCGGGATGCCCCTGCAGACGCGAGCCTAACTTACGTAAAGTCAGGGTCTCCTCCTCGGAGATGTATCCCTTGGCCGCCAAGGCAGCATAGAGCACCGGCGCGGCATGCCCCTTACTCAGTATTATGCGGTCGCGCTCCGGCCAATTAACGTCGCTCGCGTGCAGTTGGGCCTGAAAAAAGTACAAATAACTCATAATCTCCGCTAAGGATAAAGAGCCGCCCGGGTGCCCGGAGCCGGCCTCCGCAATACTTAGCATAATTAATCGGCGCAAGAGCTGCGCTTTTTGACGCAAAAGAGCCGTATTCATGTCAGCACTCTCCTTACCAAAACCCTCCATATAAACAGCGGCAGTGCCATCACGCGCCTTAGTCGCTTAGGGTCTCGCCCTAACCTGTAGGCCCACTCCAAACCGCTCTGCTGCATCCAGCGCGGGGCGCGCACCGCCCTGCCAGCGAGTATATCAAAACTGCCGCCTACCTGCATAGCCGGACAAGGGAGCGCCGCTTTACGGTCGTAGATCCACCGCTCGCCCCGCACCCCTAAGGCGACGAATAAGAAGTCCGGGCGGGCCTCGTTTATGGCGGCTACAAGGGAGTCGCTCTCTTCATCCGTAAAGTACCCGTGATGTGCCCCCGCCACTTCAAGTTTAGGGTAAAGCTCGGTCAAGCGCAAGGCGGCAACCTCCGCCACGCCCATATCCCCGCCCAACATGTAGACGCGCAGCTTGCGCTCGGAGGACGTTTTACACAAGGCGTGCAGCAAATCATAGCCGCTGACTCGCTCCGGCAGCTGTTGCCGCGTGAAGCGCGCTGCCCATACTACCCCCATGCCGTCGGCGATCACTAGCTCTGCGCGGTGAACTACCTCTGCCAAGCGCGGCTCTGTGGCTGCGGCATAGAGAATCTCGGCATTGGCCGTCACAATTTGCCCCCCGCCACGCGCTACAAGGTCAAGGACGCGCGTTACCGCCTCGTTTAGCCAGAGCGGCGCCACCTTAAAACCCAACACATCAACGCCTGTTTCCATCTGCACCCCTCCAACACGCCAGAGCCAAATCTACGGCCAAGGCCGCCCTAGCGCTCATTTGGGCTAGTGCGCTCGCCGCGGAGGCTCTCTTGTCTGTACCCTGCGCCAAAGCTTCGCCTACCGCGGCCGCCAGCTCCTCTCCCCTAAAGCCACCGTCCCACGGCAGCACCGCATTCTCTAGGCCTAGCCCGTGGAAGAAAGCCCGCACTTTCGGGTCGTAAGCCAGCCCCACCACCGGCGTGCCTACCCCCGCCGCCAGAATCGCGGCGTGCAGGCGCATGGCTATTACGAGTTGCGCCGCCGCCAACACCTCGCGCAGTTCCGCCAGCGAGTTGTAGTTCACTACTGTGCCCCGCAAGCGGCGGGCTAGGTCCTCCGCCAGCGGCACATCGTCCGGCACATGCATCGGCAAAAAGGCGTAGCTATGCCCGTGCTCTGCGGCCAGTTGCTTTAGCGCTGCCTCTAGTTCCTCCCTTGACCGATCGTTTGCCTGTAGGCCTCGCCACGCCCGCAGCGCCACGACCGTCAGCTTAGGCTGCTTAGAAACACTAAGCGAGGGTAGGGTCAAGGCAGGGTCAGCTACCAAATGCGTCCTCACGTAGCTGACGAGCTTCTGCGAATCCACGTCCCGCACTGTCACTAGGTCGGCAGTAAACGGCAGCAACACACGTACCAGCGCCCTAGCCCAAGCGGTGCGTAGTGGCCCCACACCTTGCGCGTGAAACACCACTGTACATCCTTTGGCTTTGGCCGCGAGTGCGCGCGATAACCAGAAGGGGACAACACGCGCTTCCCCATCTTGCAGCAAGCTGCCGCCGCCTAAGAGCAGCAAATCCCCCCGCCTGACTACCGCGGCAAACGCTTTGATTCCGGCTAGCCCCGGCAGTACAGGGTACGCTTGTACGCCGTGTACGCTCGCCGTTTGGTCGGGGTTCCACGAAAACACCCCGATATCCGCCACCCCACGCTGCCGCAGCAGATAGAGCGTGCCTGCCAATATAGCTTCATCCCCCGCGTTGCCCGCTCCGATAAAGCCCGCGATATAAACTCTACTCACATGCCATGCACCCGCATTAAGTCCTCCATCTGAGCTATCTTTGCTTCCCAAGTATGTTGCCTAGCCACCGCTTGCCGCTTAGCCGCTAACTCAGGGGCTTCGGCCAGAGCGATGCGCGCGGCGGCGACTAATTCTGCCGCCGTGGAAAACGGATACACTAGCCCTTCCCACCGCGTTAGCTCGGGTATGGCTCGTACTAAAACCGGCTTGCCGGCGGCGAAGTACTCGTATAGCTTTATGGGGTTTACACTTTGCGTCAGCGGTGTGTCCTTAAAGGGGATCATAGCGACGTCAAAGTCGGCCAAGTGGCGCGGCAGTTCTCTGTAAGGCGTTAGCCCCTTGTGGTGCACATTCGCAGGCAAATCTGGCCAAGGCAGGCCCATTTCGCGCGGGCCAATCAGCAAAAAGCTAAAGTCCGGAGCCATCACGGCTGCCGCGCACACCAATTCCACGTCCACCCACTCCCCAAGTCCGCCATAATAGCCGATGACCGGTCCTGTCAGCCCGCTCACACCTGTTTTGCCCCGAGCAGCGGCGGCAAAGTGCGCCACCGCTACACCATTGCCGACATACCGGATGTCAGGCCTGATGATCTGGCAGCGCCTAATTAATACGTCAGAGGAGGCATACACACAGCGCGCGCGCCGCAATAGGTCGCGCTCCATGGCCAGAACCACTTCTGGCCGCCACAAAGGAGACAGCGCGGCAAAAGCGGCGTGGTCGTCCACGCAATCATAGGCTTGCGGCCACGGCGCGGGGAAATCAGCCGTGCCGGGGAGATGAGTCAACACCGCGGTAGGCTGCCATCCGAGCACAGATAGCGTCGAGCGCAGAAAGCGGGCCAGATAACGCTGATTCAGCTTGTTGACGGCACGCCACCTATACCCCCCCGGCAAAATTAGCGGTGGAGTAACTACAGCTAAGGCATCCTCCGTAAAACGCGGTTCGCAGCCAAAGGGGTGTTTGGCCAAATCCTTGCGCCTAAGCGGCGCCAATAAGCTTGCGCTCGGCTCCACAAATAGGACGCGGGCGCCGTTAGCCACGAAGCCGCGCGCCAGCTGCTGCGGACGCGCAAAAACGCCGTCCCACGGCACGGCGCTAAATAATACGATTGTTCGCACACGGCGTTTAGACAAGGCTATCACCTCCTCCGCGCAGGGCACGATAAACGGCAGCAGTTTTCGCTGCCATAGCGCCCGCCGTAGCGTGCCGGTAAACCCAAGCCTGCCCTGCTTCGGCCCGCGCAACTGCGGCTAAGGGCTCCTCTAGGCAGAGGATTATCGCGTCAGCCAATTGGCGTGGGTCACATGGCGGCACCAGCAGGCCGCTTACCTGCGGCACTATTACTTCCGGTATACCGCCGACGGCGGTAGCCACAACAGGTACTTTGGCGGCCAGCGCTTCTAAGAGCACAATGGGCAATCCTTCCATAGCCGAGGACGTGACAAACACGTCTGCTCCTCCCAAAAGTTGCCTGGCATCGCTTCTGTACCCCGCGAAAGTCACCGCGTGACTGATGTTAAGCTCGACGGCTAAGTGCCGCAGTTTCGCTTCAAGAGGACCGTCACCTACCAGCACCAGCTTAGCCGCGGGTACACGTGCCAATACGTGGGCGTAAGCCCTAAGTAAAATGTCAAACCGCTTGACTGGCACTAAACGTCCCACTGCGCATATAACCGGGTCGGATTGGAGCCCGAATTCTGTTCTTAAAAGCTGCGGCTCCGCCGTCAGCTCAGCTATGCCGTTATGCACCACACTGATACGGTCTGGTATTACTCCTTGTTTACCCAAAGCGGCGCCAAGCTCGTGCGAAACAGCAATAAAGCGGTCAGCCAAACCGCGCGTCAATTTGTCGACGGCAGAAAACCACATATTCGGGATCAGCGCCGAGTAGTCTAAGTCAATGTGACTGTGGACAGTAGTTACCACCAGCGGGATACCCGCCAGACGCGCAGCTAGACGCCCATAAAAGTTAGCCCTGCCGCCATGGGTGTGCACTATATCCGGCTTAAGCTTTATCAGCAAGCTGCGCAGGCGCCGCAGTAAAGTCAGCGACATCATGTGCTTTACCCGAAGGCAATGAACCGGTATTCCTAGCGCGGCCGCCTCGGTAGTCAATAGACCCGCGGAAAAGACAACAAGCTCTGCTTCTATGTCAAGTTTACGCAGCTCAGGCAACAAGGCCATGAGGTGGCTTTTGCCCCCGCCCGTGTCACCGCCCCCATTAATGTGCAATACCTTCATCGTTTGCCAAACCTGAAGGCACGCGCCAAAACCCCGGCGTCGTACAGCTTGAATAACAGAGCCATTGCGCCTATGGCTATCAGCCCGAGCAACGTACCCAGCCACAGCCCGTGAAAGACGCGCAGCAGCGAAATGGCTAGGGGCGTGCGCAAATGCATAAAGCTGTTGACTATAGAAACTTGCCCGATCACGGCGGCCACTAAGCCCCCCTCTACGATCAGGCGCGGCAGGCGCGTGCGGTAGTACAGTGCCATAAGCAGCACCGGATGGACGAGCAACTCCTTAAAGCGTGGTCGCGCCACCAGCACTTCATCTAGCCAAAAACGTAAGTTAAGCTCAAACTGCCCAATGGCGTGGGCATGGCCGGAGCGGAGCAAATAGACGTAAAAGACCGCACCGAGAAACAGCACCGCCACCAAAGACTGCCACAGACCGAAGCTCTTCACCAACGCCAACACCTCCGCGGGCAGCTGCCGCAGGCGAGGTAGCCAGAGCGTGGCCGCAAAAAGCACAATCGGCAGGGAATACTGCACCTTTACGCCGCGGAAGTAGTAAAACTCCTTAATAAACTCCCAGTCGCTGAGATAAGCTGCCACCAGCAGGGCCAAGGCGGTTGTAGCCAAGTTAATAATAAGATAGGCACGCCACGGGGATTTCACTTTGTAAAAAAATACTAGCGCGGCGAAACTTGCCGCCACTGCCCCGACCAGCCCAAGGCCCAGCCTTACCCAGAGAGCCCACGGTGTGAACAAACCCAGCTGTAGAAGCGCGACGCCGAGCAGTCCCATCCCTGCTAATACGTGGGGAACTTTAGCCTTTAGCGCCAGCACATAGCACAACACCCCAATGCCGAAGCCCACCATAGCCTGCACCAAGGGGTGCGGAAAGAAGCGTCGGAAGCCTGTGGCGGAGCCTAAGGTGTAGCCTAGGCGCTCTATCGCCGCCACTAGGTAGCGCACGTAATGGGTGTTGTAGGCGATATCCGGCTCACGAAAAAACGGGCGCATGTAAATCGACCGCACGTTGTAGTCGGTAATAGAGTTGATCCAGCGTGAGGTCATGTTTTCCGGTGTTACGGCCGGATTATTAGTCTCCGCGCGTGAAATGCGATAGGCACGCACAATGGCGGTTTCAGGGGTGAGAACATCGTCTACTCCATCTAAAGGCACGTAACTGCGCAAGGTATCGGCGCGTTGCAGCCAGTAGAACGTGAGCCCGCGCCGCGCGATTACTTCGCTCAATAGCTCGCTCCCGGCGAGGTCCTCGGCGATGCGGTTGCCCGTAAACATCACCCCCGCAAACTCGCCCACCTCTAGGAAACGCGCGAAATCAGCAGCGGTACTGCCCGAAAAAGGGGAAAACACCGGCAAAAAAGTAAGGCCGGCCGCGTAAGTTGCGGCCATCAGATCGGCAGGGAAACCAAGCGAAGCTCGCCGTAAGCGCCGGTAGGGCACTTCCGTATAGATGACATTATCAAACACGCTCGTCTCTAGTGTTTCCCTTGACAAGCGCTTGACTAAGGCCACCAAGGGGTCTACCAAGTCGGCGCGCTTGATGTGCAGCAGCGTCTGCGTAGGCGTAGGCCACCGAAGCCCCAGTGCATCAGCATAGGCGCGGGCTGCCGCGCCTGCCGCGCTGATTTGTATATCATCCAGCAGTGTCAAATCATGCAGTGACACCACGTGGCTCG
>DBBC01000143.1 GCA_002292025.1 Firmicutes bacterium UBA994 | reverse complement strand
TCTGAGCCGCTCTCTGACTTGTTTTCATAGGAACCTCCTCACTGTCGCCTAACGTGACCGAGGTGAGCTGCGTGCGAAGCGGGGCTACTCGATCCCAAGGGTTAACGGCAGCCCTTGCGCCAACTCCGGCAGTATCGACGATACGTCTTCGATAATCACTTGGTGACGGCGTGGCAGATAGTAGTCCCGGACCACGCGGCAGTCTGGGTACTTGGCAGCGAAGGCGTCGTAGAGCCTAACGTTCTTGCTGAGAACACTGCGGAGGGCCCTACGTCCGCCGAGGAACTTCAGCGGGAACTCCGTCCCGAGCAGGTAGAGGTACTTAGATTTCGCGGATTCGTGCTCGGCCAAGTAGTAGAAATCCTTGAACACCGAGTTCTGCCGAATTGCCTCCGGGCCACCCTTCCAAGCGATGAATTTGAACTCCGCGATGCGACGATCGGTTTCTAGATCGAATGGCTTGCCGGCGTTGCCCGCGCCGAGCGAGACGCTCTCGATCACTTCCCCCGGTTGCAGAACCCTAGGTAGGCACAACAGGACTCCGAGGGCATGGATAACCACGTTGACTTGCCCGGCGAAACGCTTCAATAGCCCAGCCGCCGCAAGCACGTCGTGCTGAGCGTTGTGCGCAAGCAGCAGCGACTGGCTACTATCCAAGGTAGCCCCTTCCAGCGCCAACTCGATTCGCGATAAAGTGCGTCCGAGATCCTGACCGGAGAACCTGTCAAGAGCCGCTATCGCCTCTGCAAGTTCCACCCGCGCTCCCTCCCAAATCTAACAATACTTCGACTGATTCGCATAGTTTGCGGAACTCTGGTTTTCCGACTGTATAACACACGTCTTTGGATTTTTTGTCCAAGGTGTGTTCAAGCCTTTGCTCGCAATTGCTTGCCATCGATCGCGTGAGTTGTCATGGCGTCTTATGCGGAGCGGGTAATACCCGCCCTCCAAACCCCATCCACGGAACTGCAAACACCCGACAGATTTCAAATGCTAATTTACCGCACTCGCCCCTGCAAGGTGCGCACCCCGTAGACTGCGTTGCTGCGCCAGAATACGCGCGGGACACGCCTGCTGATCAGACAGGTGACCTCATAGTTGATGGTGCCCATCCAAGCGGCCACTTCATCTACCGAAATTTCGTCTTGCCCGGCTCTGCCTAAGAGAACTATCTCATCCCCGGGCTTGGCCGCCACAGCGGTAACATCGAACATACACTGGTCCATGCATACTCGCCCCACGAGCGGCACCCGCTGCCCCGCCAACAGCGCCTGCCCTCGGTTACTCAGTTGCCGCGAGTAGCCATCGGCATAGCCTATGGGTACGGTGGCTATTTGTCGCTGCCCGGCCGCGCGGTAGGTCCAACCGTAGCCGATAGGCGTGCCGTCCTCTACCCACTTCACATAGGATAGCTGTGAACGCAAGGACATGGCGGGATGCAGCTTGACCATCGACTTCATATGGGGTGCAGGATACATCCCATACAGCCCCAGCCCTAGTCTGACTATATCTAGATGGCTCTCGGGCAGGGCCAAAATCGCCGCAGTATTGGCAATATGTTTGGTGAGCCTATGTCCTCTGGCCTCAAGGCGCAGGCAGCACTCGTGGAAGGCAGCAACTTGGCCGCGCGCAGAAGTTATATCCGGTGCATCGGCACATGCCAGGTGTGAAAAAATACCCTCGACTTCCAGATGGGGTAAGCTAATAGCCAGCTCCGTAAATCCTACCGCGTCCTGCGGCCGCACGCCCAAGCGGCCCATGCCGGTGTCTACCTTGACATGGACTTTTACTTTCTTGGCCAGCCGCGTAGCCGCACCCGAAAGGGCCAGCACAGACTCACGGTCAAAAACTGTCGCCGTGAGGCCCAGTTTAACTACTTGCTCGGCATCTTCCGGCCCGACGTGCCCTAGGATATGAATCGGTGCGGCAATCCCCGCTCGCCTAAGTTCTATGCCCTCATCCAGCACAGCCACCCCTAGGCGCGCCGCGCCTGCGGATAAGGCCAACGCCGCCACCTGCGTGGCACCATGCCCATAGGCGTCGGCCTTCACCACAGCCATAAGCTCGGTACGCGCCGGGATTAGCCCCCGTATGGCTTGGACATTTAAGGCAATGTGGTCCAGCGCTATGTCAGCGACTGTGGGGCGAATAGGTGCCATGTCGCTACAGCGCCGTGGCGCAGGCCACGGCCATGCCGCCGGCATGCGATACAGATACTAGTATGCGTGTGATTCCTCGCGCTAACGCTACTTTCTCAGCCTCGCCCGCTAGCGTTACCGTGGGAGCCCCGTGTGGGTCGTAGCCGATGCGGATATCGCGTGGCCCAAATTGGCTAAAGCCTGTCCCTAGCGCCTTGCTGACTGCCTCTTTTGCCGCCCAAACACCGGCGAGGGACTCCACAGTGCGAGGCATCTCACTAGGTGCTAACACTTTGCTGCGAAACTTGTCGGGGTAAGCACGGTCAAGTGCCGCAATGCGCTCCACAGGTGTAATGTCAATCCCTAAGCCCAGCATAGTCTGCCCTCCCTTAGTGTCCCTTCGTGTCCTTAGTGGATAGTAACCCTCATAACCGCTTATTCTACCGTGACGCTTTTGGCGAGGTTACGGGGTTTGTCTACATCGGTGCCACGTGCTACGGCCGCGTAGTAGGCGATAAGCTGCAGAGGGATAACGGCCAGTATGGGGGCTAGCAGCGGGTCGGTTAGGGGGATGCGGATTTCGCGGTGCGCAATGGCGGCAGTCTGAGACTCATCGCAGCTGGAAATAGCTACGGTAAAAGCTCCCCGCGCGCGCACTACTTCTACGTTGCTGACCATTTTTTCGGCTATGGCAGGCTGCGTAAAGAGGCAGACCACGGGCGTTTCTTCGGTGATGAGCGCGAGTGTGCCGTGCTTTAGCTCGCCTGCCGCATACGCTTCGGCATGGATATAGGAGATTTCCTTAAGTTTAAGCGCTCCCTCTAGGGCTACGGCGTAATCGAGTCCTCTGCCGATAAAGAAGGCGTGCTCGCTTTGCGCCAAGCGCTC
>DBBC01000133.1:572-7234 GCA_002292025.1 Firmicutes bacterium UBA994 | reverse complement strand
GGCTGCCAACTCAGCGTAGGGGTCCGAGAAACGCCGATGGCGCCGTGGGCTGGTGTTGACTGGACCACCGGCGATGGCGTGGTTACCAGCGGCCCAGCGGTGGTAAAGGTTTGGATGTCTGCCCAAGCACCTGCTCCTGCGCTGTTGCTGCCCCGTACCGCCCACCAATACTGAGTATTGCCAGCTAGAGCAGAGCTTACAACAATCTCGGTAGAAGTAACAGACTGGGTGAAGACCAGATCTGTGAAGCCAGGGGTGCGAGAAATCCAAACTTGGTACGAGGTAGCACCGTCGGCTGGCTGCCAGCTCAAGGCAGGTGTGGTAGACACGTTGGCCGCGCCCGAGGCCGGAGAGGACAAGGCTACTTGCGGTGGCGGGGTTACTGTCTGAGTGGCGGTGATAAAGTTACCGCTGTCGGACCAAGGGCCAGACCCGGCGACATTGACGCCCCTTACTGCCCACCAATGCTGTGTGTTGCCTGCTAGGGCCGGACTTATATCAACCGAAGTTGAAGAAACATCCTGGTTGAGGACCAGATCGGTAAAGGTAGAGTTGCGAGAAACCCAGACCCGGTAAGTGGTAGCGCCGTCGACGGGCTGCCAACTCAGAGCAGTGGTAATAGACAGGCCAGTAGCCCCCTTGGGTGGAGACGACAGGACTACCTGCTGTGGCAAGGGTACTTGTGGCACGGGCACTGCCAGCGGAGCGGTGGTAAAGGACCGACCAGCGGACCATGGACCGATTCCGGCGGCATTGATGCCCTTTACTGCCCACCAATACTGCGTGTTGCCCACTAGTGCAAGGCTTACGACAACTGAAGTGGAAGAAACATCTTGATTGACGACTAGATCTGTAAAAGTCGAGTTACGAGAAACCCAGATGCGGTAACTGGTGGCTGTGTCGGCTGGCTGCCACCGCAATGTAGGAGTGATGGAAATGCCCGTGGCGCCAAAAGACGGAGACGACAAGACCACTTGCGGAGGCGGCGTTACTACATGGGCCACGGTGGTGAAGGAGCGGTTGTCCGACCACGGACCAGCCCCAGTGGCATTAATGCCCCTTACGGACCACCAGAACTGCGTGTTTTGCGCTAAGGCCGGGCTTACCATGACTTCGGCAGATGAAACTGTGTGATCGAAAACCAGATCTGTAAAGGCCGAGTTACGTGAAACCCTGACTTGGTAGGTGGTGGCTCTGTCGGCCGGCTGCCACCTCAACGTGGGGGTAGGAGACACCCCGGTAGCGCCTTGGGTCGGAGTCAACAAGCCCACTTGCGATGGCAGTGCTATTGCTTGGGCAGCCGTGGTAAAGGTGCGGACGTCGGACCACGGACCGGCTCCGGCGGTATTGATGCCCCTAACTGCCCACCAGTGCTGTGTACTGCCCGCTAGGGCAGGGCTTAGAATAACTTCAGTAGAAGAAACATCTTGATTGAAAACCAGATCTGTAAAGGCCGAGTTACGCGAAACCCAGACTTGGTAAGCGGTAGCTCTGTCGGCCGGCTGCCAATTCAACGTGGGAGTAGAAGACACCCCGGCAGCGCCTTGGACCGGAGACGACAGGATTACTTGCGGGGGCGAGGCCGCTGCCGGAGCAGTCGTGGTAAAAGTGTGACTGTCGGACCAAGGACCCGCTCCGGCGGCATTATTGCCCCTTACTGCCCACCAATACTGGGTGTTACCCGCTAGGTCCAGACCCACAACGACAGAGGCAGAGGAAACATTTTGATCGAAGACCAGATCTGTGAAGATCGAGTTACGAGAGATCCAGACCCGGTAATCTGTGGCCCTGTCCGCGGGCTGCCAACTTAGCGTAGGGGTAGTGGGCACGCCGGATGTGTCCCGGGCTGGAGATGACAGGATTACTTGCGTTGGCGACGTTATTGTCGGACTAACCCCGATCACACGTAAGGCGCCGGGGAAGTAAGTGCTCCCGTGCGGGGTGGTCACCTCCAACACATGTAAGCCTACGGGCGCACCTGAGGCGATTGAAACCCAAAGCTGAAGAAACCTTCCATCATGTGATGCCGCCATCCTAGTCACTTCTATTTCGGGTGCGAGGAAGCGGGCCCTCACTCCGGGACGAAGCGCGGTGCCCTCTATGAGATTCAAGCCGCTCGCAAAGCTAAGCTGCACCTCAGTACTAGGTCTAGCCCTAGCGGGGCACGCCCATAGCCTCAGATCCTCCCGCCATAGAAAGGACGCAGTACGGCCTAGGACGGGAGTCGGAGCCGAGCGGGGTCCGACAATGATCGCGGTGTCTTCCACCTGTTCGCCTGCAGCTACCCGAATCCTCTGTGCGGAGAGAGCGGGGGTAAAATCGGTGTCTGCAAAAAGGCCTCCTTCGGAAGCCGTGCCGAAGATCCCTGATAAGAACGGCGTGCCCTTGCCCTCCCCCCCAAAAGGCTCCGCTAAAATATAATACTCTCCTGGTGGCACCATCAGCAGAAAGTCGCCGCTCGTTCTGCTAAAGCGTTCTGGGACCCCGTCACTTCTTACTCCTGTTAATCCGGTTCTAGTACTGACGACTACACGCCCGGTTTGGGCTTCGATTGCGACTACGTGAGCGCCAAAGACCGGCTGGCCTCCGCGACGCTGAACTAGCCCAGCAATGCGGCCTTGTCCTCGCAAAAATCCTTCCTCTGGGTATAACATTGATATCCCAAAGATGTCATCCGCTGGCAGTTCGCGGCGATGGAATCCTCCCCCCTCCGTTGCAAAGCCGTACATGGCCGTTTGGTTGATACCGCCGTGGCAGAATCCGAGATTGTGGCCAATCTCATGGACGATTAAACCCAGTAAGTCGCGGACACCTCTAGGAAGAGGGTATTCATCCGTGATTAGAAAGCGGAAGTGCGTGTTCACAACGGTATCGGCGTCGATGATTTGACCTGGGAAACGGGCGTGGACCACGCGACCGTTGGACAGTGTAATCGGGCCTGCTCGCGCAGCGTAGCGCCAAGGGGCGAATCCACCGGCCCATTCAGGGAAAGGAACTTGAGGTATGAACGTAACTACATTCTTGCCATCAAAGGCCGCCATGGCGCTGGTTAAGCCCATAAACCGGAACCTGACACGTGAAGTGGGAACATCCTCCCAAATCTGAAACGCCCTTTGGATGGTCTGAATTAACTGCTCTTGCGTGGCAAAAGGCTCAACGCCGGGAGGAAGCGTGGGGTTGATCCAGTACTCGATCGCTCCCCCTAGCAAAGAGTCAATATCCCAGCGTGCTACCCATCCCTCAGCGCTGGTCGTAAGGGGATGAAGTACGTCCCCTGTCCTCGGGCTGACACTTAGCGATGATATAACAAATACGCAGATCAGTAGAGCGCGCAACAAGACACCTACCTGATGCTTTTTCATTTGACGCCTCCTTAGTTGTGCGGTATGTCACATGTACTCCTTATCCCTTCTTCATTTGTAGCCGCTTGGATGTTATTATCTACACTGGCACGCAGCTGTTAAAATTGCAGACTAAAGCCAAGGCCAGACAAGGGGGACGGGCAGACAAGGAGGATGGGTACTTCTGTCGCCGCACCCACCGCGATTCTATTCCGACTGCACATGAACGATCTGCTCAAAAATAGTGGTTTATGTATGGCCTGGCAAAACCTGCTGCCGTCTTTGGCAAGATCAACATCGCGCGGCTTCCCGGCGAAGTAGTAGATGTCGGAGAGTAGTCGCTCATGAATACGTTTAAGATGGGCAAAATCGAACCGTCCGCATACTGGCTTAAGCGCTAGTTCCAGCATACGGACGTGACACATAGCCGCTTCCGCGGCCTTTAGTTCGGTTAGGTTGTGGTGGAGGCGGGGGGAGTTGAACCCACCGTCCGAAGGCATGCTAGCCAGGGCTTCTCCGAGTGCAGTCGGTGATTTGGTGATTCGCCCTTTCCTGCGCCCGCCGACAGGCTCAGGATGCCGCTAGCCTATTATTTTCGCGTTACCTACTAGGCGCTCAGTGACGCTACTCCTGCTTTGATGACGCCGGTGACCGCCCTCGCAGGAAAAGTGCGGGCCGACGGCTGCCTTAGTTAGGCAGCGAACGCGAAACGTTCGTTTGCGTTTGTTTTTTGGTTTTCCCTGTTTTACGGGTGTCGGGCCCCCGACTCGCTACCCCAACCCACTCTACCCCCGTCGAAACCTTTTCGCCCCCAATTTTAGATTTCGCCTTTTTGGCGAAGACGAAAAGCTTGCTCGATGTCGCGCTTTGCTTCTTTGTCGGCGGCCGCGTCACGTTTGTCGTGCAGCTTCTTGCCGCGCGCAAGACCGAGCTCGACTTTGATGCGTCCGTCTTTTTGATAGAGCTTAAGCGCTAATAAGGTAAAGCCTTTTTGTTGTACAAGGCCATAAAGCCTCGCGATTTCGCGCTTGTGCAGCAGTAGTTTGCGCACACGTCGCGGGTCGCGATTAAATTGATTGCCTTGTTCATACGGGCTGATATGAACATTATACAGCATACACTCGCCGTTGGCAATGCTGGCATAGCTGTCGCGCAAGTTTGCTTTTCCGGCGCGTATGGATTTGACCTCCGTACCGACTAGCGCGATACCGGCTTCGTAGGTTTCTTCAATAAAGTAGTCGTGGTAGGCTTTACGATTTTCCGCAAAAGCGCGCGTCGGTTTCTCTTGTTTACTCATTGCGTACGTCCTTTTTCGCCTCAGTGTGAGGCGACTCTATTGTTAAAACACAAATTCGCGATAGCGTGCCCCGTCTACCCATAATGTAACCGCAATCGACTTTACAATCCAGCCGGGCAACGGGAAAATACCAAACAACGAATATTCCTCCAGCGTGGCGTCAACGCGCAATTGGTGCCCGCGAAAGTGAAAGCTATAGGGGGCTTCTACGTAATCATAGGCTATGCCGTGTTTTTGCAGGTAGGCAAAAAGGCTCATGTTCCCCATGATACCTTGGGGCACAATACCCTTAAGCACGTGCACCTGATTGGGGTGGGAAGGCGGCTCAAAGGAAAGAATAATTACTCCTAGTATGCTCTGGTGAATGCGAATCCGTTCGCGGTTAGGCAAATCCACCCAAAGCTTGGCCACTAGGTCGCCTCCTTTATGCCGATGATTCATGGCTGTCTACAGGGCGCATCGTGGGGAACAACACGCCGTCGCGGATATTGGGCAAGTCAAGCAACACTTGCAGCAGGCGGTCTATGCCGATGCCCCAGCCCGAAATGGGCGGCATGCCGTATTCCATCGCTAGGAGATAATCTTCATCCATAGGCATGGCCTCAGCATCGCCAAGACTGCGCAGTCGCGCCTGCTCCTCTAGGCGCGCCCGTTGCTCCAATGGGTCAACCAACTCGGAATACCCGTTAATAATCTCCGCGCCGTTAACCACGAGCTGAAAGCGGTCGGTTATGGCAGGGTTGTGGTCGTTCTTGCGCGCTAGCGGGGAGAGCTCGACCGGGTGACAAGTGAGGTAGGTGGGCTCAATTATTCTAGAACGGCTGATTTTTTTATACAAGACATCGATTAGATTGCCTTTGCCCAGCTGCGCTAAATCTTCGTGTTCCAAGTAGATGCCCTGTCTACGCACTGCCGCAAGCAGTTCTCGCGCGGTAGGATATGCGTCTATGTCCACGTTGGCGTCTTTAAGAATGAGGTCACGAAAAGTAACCACCGGCCACTCTGCGCTGAAGTCGATCTCCTGCTCGCCGATACGCACCAGCGTGGAACCGAACAGCTCCCGCACAAGATGGATCACCAGCTCGCGCAACAACACCATGTTATCTTGGTAATTATAGTAGGCGCTATAGCCCTCAGCCATGGTGAAATCCTGCAGATGAGTTGGACTGATGCCTTCGTTGCGGAAACAACGCGCAATTTCAAAGACGTGTGTAAACCCGCCCACGATGAGACGCTTAAGGTATGTTTCAGGCGCAATGCGCAGATACAAGTCGATATCTAGCGCGTTGTGGTGGGTGACAAAGGGAGAGGCCAGAGCGCCGGATGGTTTGTTCGTGAGTATCTGTGTTTCCACCTCGATAAAGCCTCGGCGAGCAAAAAAGGCGCGTATTTCTGCGAGCATGCGCGAGCGCAAGAGGAACACACGGCGGCTGGCTTCATTAGAAATTAAGTCAAGGTAGCGCTGGCGATAAATCGCCTCTACATCTTTGAGCCCATGCCACTTTTCGGGCAGCTCGCGTAGCGCCTTGCCAAGGTAAGTCCACTCGCTGACTTGCACCGTTTTCTCCCCGGTCTTAGTGGTAAAAGTCGCACCACAGACGCCCACAAAATCCCCAATATCGACAACTTCGTGGAACAGGGCGTAACTTTCCTGCAAGTGATCTTGTTTTAGCGCAATCTGTACGCGCCCCTCAATATCCTGCAGGTGGGCAAAGGTGAGCTTCCCCATTTTGCGTATGGCCACAATGCGCCCGGCAACCCGCACCGCGGCTGTACCATCGGGCAAGGCACTAGCCTGCACGAGCGTATGCGTCACGGCGTACCTCTCTGGATACGCTTGCATATTAAGCGCCTTTAAGCGCGCCAGTTTATCGCTGCGATAGTCTTGTAGACCCACGTGCATCCCTCGTTCTACATCAATACCCTTAAGTGACTGAATTCTACTTGCTGGCGCGCGCGCTTGTCAAGTCAAAAAAGCGCGGTGTGTTGTCGGGTGGACAGGGGGGACAGGTACTTTTGTCCGC
>DBBC01000133.1:0-260 GCA_002292025.1 Firmicutes bacterium UBA994 | reverse complement strand
GGGACAGGTACTTTTGTCCGCTTTGGAAGACGTGATGTGCGACAGAGTAGGGGTCCCTTGTCGCTGGTACTCATGCGACTTAGGGAGACAAGTTTTTCGGGCGAAATGCGGCCCACACCAAGCGCGTACGAAACGGGCGGCTCACCCTCCGTTGCTGTCTGCACCTTTGACCGCCATAGGGTTAAAGCTTGGCGTGCCAAGTATTAGGGTGCTGGCTTTGGCTTCGCCGACACAGTGAAGTAAGCGTAGTTGATAAAGGG
>DBBC01000088.1 GCA_002292025.1 Firmicutes bacterium UBA994 | reverse complement strand
GAATGATGAGCCGCGCTGGCCGGTTTATAAATCAAGCGGTCATCTGTACGGGAGGAATCCATGGACAAAAAAAACGACACACGAAACCTCCAGGAGAGCTTCCCCAGCCAGATAGTTCGCGCCAATAAGACGAGGGGCCATGTCGGTGCGGCCCCTCTGTTTCCATCTGCCTAGGGAGCTGAGCTGAGTCCAGTGGTATTTTTTAAGCTGACGGGGAGCTGACTAGCTACGAAAAAGGCAGTTTAGTTTAGTGAAAATTTAACACGTCAATAACAAAAACGGGTAGCTCTTTTGGGCAGGCGTGATAAACTTAGACCGTAAAAAGGGTTTTTCTGAACAAGAAAGAAGTTATGCCCGGAGCCTGTGCTTGGGTAGCGTCTTTAGAGGTTGGCTCTTGAGATAGTCACTTGGAGGGGGGTGCCAAGAAGTACGACAAACTGTCGAGTGGTGGCGATGCTCTGCCAGCGTCTTCGGATTGGAACGTGAAGGGGGAAACAACCATGGTAAAAAAGCTTCTGGGTTCCGTTTTGGCAATCGTTCTTTTGGCTCAATTGATGCCAGCAGCACTCCCGATCGCGGAAACAAGCACTATACCTACTACGGCAGCGCAAGTTATTAGCATAACGGACGGAGACACAATCAGGGTTAGGCTGGCTACGGGCCGCACCGAAACAGTGCGGTTCATAGGCGTCAATACCCCCGAAAGCACGGAACCGTTTGGCAGAGAGGCGACCGCGTTTACAACGACACACCTCGCCGGAAGGCAGATTTTTCTTGAAACAGACGTAGTAATTCGTGATGACTTCGGCAGAATGTTAGCCTACGTGTGGTTGACTAGGCCGCTAACAGGTGCCGAAACAGAGGTTAGGACCCAGATGTTTAATGCGCGGTTACTGCTAGACGGCTTCGCCACGGTTATGACAATCTCCAATAGAAAATATGTCACCATGTTCGAGCTGTTTCAGCAAGAAGCGCGTGCCGCCGGTCGGGGGCTTTGGGCACTGCGCAGCATAACTATTGCCAGTGTGGGTTTAGTGAGTGAGGAAGTTATACTGAGAAACACCACTGCCACGAGTGTTGATGTGTCAAGGTGGACTTTAGTCAGCGTGGTGGGCGACCAAAGATTTGTCCTTCCGCAAGGGACGGTCATTCCAGCCGGAGGCAGCTTGGTCATAGTCAGCGGTCCGGGAGCAATGGGAGGCGCGGGAAGATTAGTTTGGACCACAGCGCATATATGGAACAATAGTGGCGACACGGCGGCTTTGTTAAACGCTAATGGCGTCGAGGTTTCGCGCCTAGCGGGCCGGTAGGCATAGGTGTTATCTCAATGTCAGTTTCCTCCGCCTTCGCCTTCCGGCTCATCCGGGTCGGGCTGGACAGGGCCTTCCCTAGGGGCTTCACCTTCTGGCTTATCCGTGTCCTGAGCTTCATCCTTAGCCGCTTCAATCAAGTCGTCAAAGTTCTGCAACGTAGGGTCAGCTTTGATGGCGGCTTGGATTCTGGCCTGAGCTTCATCTTTGCTTAACCCTTTTTCAACAAGGTCGACCATCGCTGCCGTGATGGTGGTAAGTTCCTCTAGTTTCGGGTCAGCCGTAATGGCTGTTCTTAGTACATCCAGTGCTACTGATGCCGGCACTCCGGCATCGAGCAGGTCTGCTTTGGCTGCAGTAATTGTGGAAAACTCTTCTAGAAGCAGCGTCCTTTCCATGCCTGCAACCACTTGTTCCTCTAACAGGGTAAAGACAGACATGATGTCCTTTTGAGTTGCTCCGGTCTCGTGAAGGTCTATAATCGCTGCCGTGATGGTGGTGAGTTCCTCTAGTTTCGGGTCAGCCATAAGGGCTCTTTGCAGGATTGCTAAGGCATCGCCTTCGGCTATTCCTGCTTCTTTCATGTCAATCAAGGCCGCTGCGATAGTGCTAAACTCTTCTTTGAATAGTACCGGGTCAAGTCCTTGTTCCTTTTGCAGATTAAGCACCTGCAAAGCCGTTGGAGATCCAACCTCAGCTACTAGGTCAGCATAGTCGTCGGGCAATAAGCCTGCGGCGTAAACAGCAGCAGCCAACTCAGGTGTGAGTGTGACGCTAACAACATCCACTGGCAGAGCGTGCTCGGCGACGTAGGTTGCAAGGGCTTGATTCATAGTTTCTGTTAGGGCGGTCAGTTTAGCCTCTTCCAGTCTGGCCCCGACCGGATGCAGTGCGATGAGTACCCGGCGGCCATCTGCCAACAAACCAGTCTCATGCAAGGCTTCCATGATTGCGCGTAATGCTTCCGGGGTCTGCTTGCCTGCCACATCTAGCCTCGCTAGTAATGACTCTCCCTGTGCATCCAATCCCTCTGCGCCAATCACGGTGTTTCTTTCGCTAAGGGTCAGGGTTATCGCCGGGTTAACCTGCAAGACAAGGCTTGCTACCGTCTGGGGGGCGGCAAAGAAAATCATGTAAGCACCCACAACTGCCAACAGAGCAACAAACACGGCAACGAGCTTCCATACCTTGGTTTTCATGTGATCACCTCTCCTAATTTTTTAGCTGGGCTGAGCAAGGCACATCTTTAGTCATCCCTCACCTATTAAATGTGCCTTACGAAAAAAGGTTGCAGCAACTAGTCAAGTCAGTTGCGCGAGGTTCTAGCATAGGGAAACACAGCTAAGCGTCGAATCTATCAATAGACGTGTGAGCGGGGGCGTGTGTAGATGAGAGATATGGTGGCTCAGGCGAGAAGCGAGCTAGCCAAAGTAACGACAGGCACAAGGCCGAGAACTGCGGCGGTGCGAGCAGTTGCGGCGGCGATGTTTCGGGTACTTGAGGATAAAAGTATAGATCATGTGCTGGCGGCTTGTGAGCCGTTGCTGGAAGAGCGGCAGGGGCCCCTATGGGTTATTGCTTACGATTGGGCCTACCGCGTAAGGAAGCAGTACAATGACAAGACCTTTGCCGTATTCGAGCGATGGCTCATGGCGTATGTTACCGATTGGGATGATTGTGATGACTTCTGCACGCATGCCTTTGGGGCGCTGATAAGCCAGAACAATGAGCTATTTGCTAGAGTGAAGAGTTGGACCACGCATCCGAATTTCGCTGTAAGGCGCGCGGCTCCTGTTGTGCTTATTAACCCCATTAAGCAGGGGAAATACACGGGGATTGACCCGTATGCTATAGCTGACTTGTTAATGAATGACGACCACTATTTGGTGCTAAAAGGCTATGGCTGGATGCTCAAGGTTTTGTCGCAGGTTGAGCCTCAGGCCGTCGCCGAGTACTTGTCTAAACACAAGCGCAAGATGCCACGGTTAGCCTTCCGCTACGCTATAGAGAAAATGGACAAGGACTTACGAGCGAATTTGTTTAATTAGACTAGGGTGGGTGAATTATATGCACAAACAGGTAATCCTCTTTGACTTGGAC
>DBBC01000068.1:6811-15790 GCA_002292025.1 Firmicutes bacterium UBA994 | reverse complement strand
TTTTGACTGCTTAGACGTAAAACTTGCATTTTGGCGAAAAATAAGCATAATAATCTTAAGTGCCTTAATTGTACGCTCAATATAATATTCGGATCGTTCCGATTTCACCTACCCGCAGGTTTTAAGCCTGCAGGTAGGGGGGATAGGCGCCTGCACCAGTGGGAGGAGATATGAAACTAGCCGAGTATCTTGAGACTTTGCGCGGCAAGTACGGGGCCTACTTTGATGTGCACTCTGACTATTCTATTCTCGGACGCCGACTGGACCTTTATGCTTGTTGCCATGTACGGAACGAGAAGTATTTTCTTGCTAAGAAAGCGACCCTCGGCGCTTGGGAAACTAACGAGTATTGTTTAGTGGAAGGTCACTTAGCTGAGATATGCACCGCCAAAGTACAGGATTTTACTGCTTTCCTAGTGAATGCCGCCAACGAGCTGGTCAAACCCAAGGAGGAACATATGTCCAGTGTGATATCAGGGATACTGGTTTCTGAGCAAGGGGTTGCCCCCGAAGCCATTCGTGTCGGGACGCAGTTCAAACACGGCCGAAGCTTCTGGTTTGGACTACGCGGATGGTATTCGGTTTGTCTGCTGCTGGTTGACCTTTCGTCCGGTCAAGTCTACGCCAGCCCCAAGGGCAAGGAGGTGATGAGAATCTATCGACCAAAGCAGGTGGTGCATAGTTAGAGCGTTGGCAGACTAAATATGTAGAAGGGAGAAAGTGTAATGAGTGCGATATGGTTATTGCTTATTTCCGCTGCTGCCTTCGTTGTTGCCTACGTTTTCTACGGATCCTATGTAATCAAAAAGCTGGGGGGAATCGATCCGACGGCAAAAACCCCAGCCCACACAATGCGCGATGAGGTGGATTATGTCCCGACACCGGCGCCGGTCGTGATGGGTCACCACTTTGCTTCTATCGCCGGTGCCGCCCCGATTATAGGTCCGATAGTAGCTGCAGTGTTTGGCTGGATACCGGTATTTCTGTGGATTGTCATAGGCAACATCTTTGTGGGGGCCGTACACGATGCCTCAACCTTATATGCCTCTATCCGACACCGGGGGAAGACTATCGCCGAGATCCTCGGAGAAAACATTGGCATCAGTGGCAAAAAGCTTTTTGCAGCCTTTGCTTGGCTCACTGTGATCCTCATTATGGCTGTTTTTGCCAATGTCCTTGCCACAACCTTCGTCTCCCTCCCGGCGGTGGGTAGCGCTGCGTCGATATTTACTGTGGTGGCGATTTTCTTCGGCTACGCTGTCCACCGCAGGGGTGCCCCCTTGGCGGTGTCCACCGTAGTCGGTATCGCGTTGCTGGCCCTTTGTGTATGGTTGGGCATCCTGTTCCCCCTCAGCCTACCACACAACACTTGGCTAGTCCTTCTGCTGGCATACGGCTATGTTGCTGCCAGCCTGCCGGTATGGCTCCTTTTGCAGCCCCGTGACTACCTCGACTCGTTTTTGCTGTATGGTTTTCTGGCTGCCGCGGTGATCGGTATTCTTGCCTATAACCCCACCATCAGGCTGACCGCATTCACCGGTTTCCAGACCGGCCTTGGTTTTCTCTTCCCCATGCTGTTTGTCACTGTCGCTTGTGGGGCCACTTCCGGCTTTCACTCCATCGTCGCTTCCGGGACCACGTCCAAACAGATAAGTAGTGAAACCCATATCAAGCCCATCGGTTATGGCGCTATGTTGCTGGAGGGCGTGCTGGCCGTGATTGCGCTTACCACCGTGGCGTACCTGCTAATGGGTGACTACACTGCCATGCTGCGAGCAGGGGGATGGGGAGCCGTCTTTTCTAACGGTATCGGTGCTTTCCTGACCGCCATTGGGATCCCGCGGGATGCTGGTGTGACCTTTGCTGGCTTGGTTCTGGCCGCTTTTGCCTTGACTACGCTGGATACTGCCACTCGGTTGTGCCGGTTTATGTTCCAAGAGCTAGCAGAAAAGGAGGGTGCAAAGCCCTCGGCTGTGGTTACCCTAGCGACCAATCGCTACGTGGCCGGGGCTATTGGTGTGATCCTCGCTGGTGTGCTGTTATATGGCGGCGAATGGAGGATACTCTGGCCCCTATTCGGTTCAGCTAACCAGCTTATGGCCTCTATGGCCTTGCTGGCGGTCGCCGTCTGGTTAACGAGAAAGGGTCTGGACAACAAGTTTGTCCTTTATCCCATGGTCTTCATGCTGGCTGTCACCATGACGGCACTGGTGACGATGTTCCTCAGAGCGTATGCGGCAGATAATTGGGTGCATGTCATTATCACCGCCGCGCTCTTTATCCTAGCTATCGTTTTGGTTGGTTTGTCGATAGTCAAACTTTCAGCAGAGAAGAAGGAAAAACGCGAGCAAACGAGTAATTTGCAGCGGTCAGGCGACTGACGTAAGTCGGTTCCCAAGGAGACTCCGCGCCAGCGCGGAGTCTCCTTGGATTTAGTCATCAAAACAAGCCATTCAGGCTTGTTTTTTGACTGCTTAGACGTAAAGCTTACACTTCAGAAAAAAATAAGCATAGTATTAAAGCATCTTAAAATAGGGGAGGGATAATAGTGTTTACATTTCTAGCGGCAGTAGCATTGCTGATCGGTGGTTACGTTATCTATGGCGCATTTGTAGAAAAAGTCTTTGGCGTTGACGAGAAGCGCGCTACACCTGCCACGACCATGGCCGACGGCGTCGACTTTGTCCCCTTGGAGTGGAAACGCATCTTCTTAATCCAGCTTTTGAACATCGCTGGGCTGGGGCCCATTTTCGGCGCCGTTATGGGAGCGCTGTGGGGCCCGGTGTCGCTCTTGTGGATCGTGTTCGGTTGCATTTTTGCCGGAGCGGTGCATGACTATTTTTCCGGCATGTTGTCTCTGCGCCACAAAGGCGCGTCGGTCTCTGAGTTGGTCGGGTTTTACCTTGGCGATACAACCAAGCAAGTGATGCGAGTATTCTCGGTCGTGTTGCTGGTATTGGTCGGCACAGTGTTTATTATGGGCCCGGCTGGGCTTTTGGCTAGGCTGACCGGGGAGTCCTTTACGCGGGCCAATTGGATTTGGGTAATCGTCGCCTATTACGTTTTGGCAACAATGCTACCAATTGATAAGCTCATCGCCAAGATTTACCCAATATTTGGCTTAGCACTCTTGTTTATGGCTATCGGTATTGGCGGGGCTACACTTTGGGGGCACCTAAGCGGAACTTTTGCCATCCCAGAGATTACGCTGGCTAATTTGCATCCCCGCAACTTGCCGCTTTGGCCGCTGATGTTTATTACCATTGCCTGCGGCGCGATTTCCGGTTTTCATGCCACGCAGTCGCCGATGATGGCGCGCACCATGACTAACGAGAAGTATGGGCACAGGGTGTTCTACGGGGCCATGATCGCCGAGGGCTTTATCGCCCTAATCTGGGCCACCATCGCTTTTACCTTCTTTGGAAGCACAGGTGAGTTGGCGGCGGGCTTAGGTCGGCTAGGCGCGGCAGCAGGCGTAGTACATCACATGTCGGTGGAGTTGCTTGGCGTCGTAGGTGGAGCTTTAGCTGTGCTGGGCGTAGTGGCGGCCCCCATCACGAGCGGCGACACTGCCTTCCGCAGCGCACGTCTGACCATTGCGGACGCCTTTAAGATCAACCAAGTTCCTATTATTAACCGCATTGCTATTTCATTGCCTTTGTTTGCAGTCGGTGTGGCGCTCACTTTCATTGACTTCGCGATAATCTGGCGTTACTTCGCTTGGTCCAACCAGACGTTGGCCATGATTATGCTGTGGGCGGCCGCTGTGTACCTCAAAAAGATGGGCAAACTCCACTGGGTAAGCACCGTTCCCGCCACTTTTATGACCGCAGTCTCTGTAACCTATATTCTGCAAGCCCCTGAAGGGTTCCAGCTAGCCACTTCCATTTCCTATCCCGTGGGCGCTGTAGCTGCTATTTTGGCCTTGGCATACTTTATGTATGCTAAGTTTGCCCCCATGGCGCTAGAACCCGCTCTCGGCGCAACCGGCCCCAAACCTCCCAGTCAACTCTGCTAAGAAAGAAGCAAAAGGGACGGAGCCTTTTGCTTCACGTCCCCGGCGTTGAAACGCCGGGGACGTGTTTTCGGCTTTAGCGAACTTACAGCTGGATGGTGGCAGGTAATAGGGTGGATGAGGGCGAAGTAAACACGGACAGCTAGAGGCGTCATTAGAAATGGAGTTGTTGTCTATGCCTAGCACCCGTACTGCGGCTCACGGCGCGCACCGCAACGCGGCCGTTTTGATGTTAGCCGCGGCTGCCGTGCTGTGGAGCCTAGGGGGATTGCTCATCAAGTCCGTAGAGCTACATCCGCTGGCCATAGCAGGCGTGCGTAGCTCCGTGGCCCTGTTAGTGATATTATGCTTTGTGGGGAAGCCCCGCTTCAATTGGAGTCGAGCGCAGCTGGGGGCGGCTCTCGCCTACGCTGCCACCGTAATATTGTTTGTCGCCGCTAACCGCCTCACTACGGCTGCTAATGCTATTTTGTTGCAGTTTACTTCTCCCATATATGTCGCGCTTCTGGCACAAAAGTTTTTAGGGGAAAAGACTTCAACCCTCGATTGGATGACAATTGCTACTACCATGGGAGGTGTCGCCCTCTTTTTTATGGATTTGCTTAGTCCTGCCGGCATGCTGGGGAATGTCTTGGCTCTCCTCAGCGGGGTGAGTTTTGCGACTCTTGTGGTATTGCTGCGCTCACAAAAAGAGGGTTCCCCAATTTTATCGATTCTCTTGGGCAACGGTGTCACGGCTTTGATCGGCCTTCCTTTTTTGACGCTTGGCCTGCCTGTCGCCGCTGATTGGCTTCCGCTCCTCGTGCTTGGCGTAGTGCAACTAGGCATCCCCTATATCCTCTATTCGCTCGCCATTAAGCATGTCAGCGCTCTGGATGCGATTCTAATCCCCATCCTAGAACCTATGCTGAATCCTGTTTGGGTGTTTCTGGTTCTAGGCGAGGTTCCCGGCCAATGGGCGCTGGTAGGTGGGGTTATCGTAATGGCATCAGTGACTATACGGCATGTTCACGTTTCCAGAGCGAATACCCCCGCTTGATACACGCACTATTTTCATAAGGGGAGAACAAGCATGTTAAACGTCAAGGAAGTCAGCCAACGTTACCCCGGTAGCAAACAGTACGCCTTACAAGATATTACACTGACTGTCGGCAGTGGGGAGTTCGTCTTCCTCGTGGGTCAGAGCGGTGCCGGTAAGAGCACGCTGCTGCGCTTATTGTTTCGTGAATACTTGCCAAGCAGCGGCCTCATCACCTACCGCGGTCGCAACCTCGCGCGCTTCAATGGGCGTGAACTGCTAAACTATCGACGGAAAATCGGCATGGTGTTTCAGGACTTCCGCCTGCTCAAGCAAAAGACGGTCTTTGAAAATGTGGCCTTTGCGCTGGAAGTAGTGGGACATTCGCCACAGGCGGTACGGAAGGCCGTACCGGAAGCGCTCGCACAAGTCGGATTACTTGACCGCAGGCACGCTTTCCCGGCGGAGTTATCAGGAGGGGAGCAACAACGGGTGGGGATTGCCAGGGCTATGGTGCGTAAGCCTCAGCTTATACTGGCGGATGAACCTACCGGTAATGTCGACCCAGACACTGCCTTGCAGCTGATGGAGTTGTTCGCGGCTATCAACAAGACGGGTACGACCATCGTTATTGCTACGCATGCTTCCGACATGGTGGATCGCCTGCGTCAGCGTGTCGTACAGCTGGAGCGGGGACGCGTAGTGCGTGATGATAAACGGGGGGGTTATGTCGGTGAACTTTAACTCCTTGCGCTATAGCCTCAGGCAGGGCATAGTGTCACTGCGACGCAACACCATACTGGCACTGGTAACGACCACTATGGTCGCCATTTCGCTGGGGGTTCTGGGCGGGTTTATGCTTTTGTCGGCCAACGTGCGGCATGTGGTGCGCACTATTGAAAGCAACGTAGAGATTGCCGTGTTCGCCGCTATGGATGCGGACGTTACGGCACTCTACAGCCAGCTCTCCACTCTGCAGAGTGTAAGGGAAGTGATTCTTGTCCCGCGGGATGAGGGGCTACGAGAGCTCGGGCTGGCGCTAGGTGACGCCGAGCTGTTTCAAGTTTTCACCCCTCAGAACAACCCATTGCCGGATGTTTTTAGAGTACGGGTCCGGGCGGCGGCAGAAGTGAGCTCTGCAGCCGAAGCTATCCGTGGGATGCCAGGGGTGGACACGGTTGACTACGGTGAGGAGATTGTAGCGCAGTTGCTGGCAATTACGCGTTGGGCAAGCAGTCTGTTTGTCGCCACCAGTGCCCTGTTGGGATTTGGCGCGATTTTCCTTGTGATTGCTATTATTCGCTTGTCTGTTATGGCGCGGCAAGAAGAAATCGGTGTCATGAAGTACCTAGGAGCCAGTAACGGCTTTATTAGGCTGCCTTTCTTCTTAGAGGGAACAGTGATGGGTTTACTCGGCGCGCTACTGGCGAGCCTAGTGCTGTGGCTCTTGTACGACGCGTTAAGCGCGAGCGTACAAAACATGGCCTTACCCTTGCTGTTAACCCCTGTCACAGGAATTGCCTTGCTGGGACCGATCTTTGGCGGAATACTTATCCTCGGCACGGCTGTTGGCGCTTTCGGCAGTCTGCTGGCCATTCGCAGATACCTGCACGATCACTAAAGGAGATGAAGGCGTGAGAAGGTTTTTTGCCGCTGTGGTGTTGCTGACGGCCTTCATTTGGGTGCTGGGGGGAGAATTGACCAATCGAGCTTTAGGGAGCCCGCTCGACCCACGCCAGCGCGCCGAGCAATCAGCGCGGGAAGTACGGGCACTAGAGGCCGCACTTAAAGCCATGGAGGAATCGATTGCCACTAGGCAAGAACGCGTAAGAGCAGTAGATGCGGAACTCATCTACGTGCGCGCAAAGTTAACGCGCACTCGCCTAGCACAACGCCAAGCTGAGGATCGGCTGAATGCGTTGACGGTCGGTTTAGGTAAGCGCGTGCGCATGGCCTACATGCGCGGCGGAGCCTCTTACATGGCGCTGGTGCTAAGCGCAGAAAGCTTTGGCGACTTAATTGTTCGTCTGGCCTACTTAGCACGGTTGTTTCGCCACGACGCCATGCTCATTGAAAGTGTAAAGGTCGAGCAAGGTGTACTGCGCGAGAGCAGGCGCGTTCTCCAAGCAGAGCAGCTGCGTTTAGAAAGCCTTGAGCAGCGGCGTGTCGCCGAGCAACGCAATTTAGAAAGCGAAAGGCGCGAACTGGCACGTTTGCTCGAGCGAGCGCGTGTCAAGTTGGCAGGGGATTTAGCGCTTGTTACACCCCGGGCTGAACGTCGGCCTGTCTACGCAGTGGTGATTGACAATATTGCTTTAGCTCGCCCACAGTGGGGTCTGGCACAGGCGAGCACAATTTACGAGTATGAAGTGGAGGGGAGAATAACCCGTTACCTAGCTCTTTTTGGGACGCCGCCGGCGCGGATAGGGCCGGTACGCAGTGCGCGCGCGCATAGCGCGATGTTAGCATTAGAAAATCGCGCTCACTTCGTGTATTCGGGGGGTGGAGCCGACGTTCTGAACTTACTGCGGCAATGGGGTGTATCCGGCACCGACGCCATCCGCAGCCGTAGCGCAAGCTTTACACGCGACACTGCCCGGCGCGCGCCGCACAACTTGTTTGTTAATTTAACCACATTAGGTCAAGCGGAGCCGGCTAATGATGTCACTATAAGACCAGCCTACTTGCCGTATAGAGGGGAGGAGGCGCTGCGCATTGAGCTTGCGTATTCAGCACAGCATACGGTATCCTACGTATATGTACCCGAACAGGCGGCCTTCAGGCGGTACATTGACGGCATTGTGCACCGCGACGCAGGCGGCGCGACGATATGGGCGCGCAATGTGTTCGTGCAGTTTGTGCCCCACCAAACCGACCTTTTGGGACGCCCCACGCCGCAGCTACTCGGGAGCGGCGTCATGCACTACTACGCGCTGGGCCAGCGTTTTGTAGGCACGTGGAAGAAAGACGGCCCGCAGGCGGTGACACGCTTCTACTATGCCAACGGTACGGAAATAGAGCGCGTGTTCGGGCAGACTTGGGTTCAAATTATGCGCCCCGAGTAAAGGAGCGAACTTATGCGTGAAGCCGTGCACAGTTTTTTTGCCGGCAGAGCAGGCGCGCTGGCTACTAAGCACCGCAAAGAAGGCGTGATTGCGCCGTTGCTAGGCGAGGCATTAGGCATTACCTTGATAGTCCCCGCGGATTTTGACACAGACCGTTTCGGTACTTTTACGGGCGATGTGCCGCGCATAGGCAATCAAGTTGAGGCTTTGCGCGGGAAAGCTCTGGCGGCGGCTCTGCAGTGCGGCCTCACACTGGGCGTGGCCAGCGAGGGCTCCTTCAGCCCACACCCGCTATTGCCTTTTGCCACGCTAAATCTTGAGCTAGTCCTATTGCTTGATCGGGAGACGGGCCTCGAGGTGATCGGGGAGGCCTCCACCACAGAAACAAACTATGCGCGGCGCGCAGTACGGAGTTTAGACGAAGCGCTAGAGTTTGCGTATCAAGTGGGTTTTCCACAACATGGGCTGGTAGTTAAAGTGCATGAGGTGTATAATCAATCACAAGACCTTGTTAAGGGTCTAAACACGGAAGAGCTCTTAGAGCAGGCCGTTAAGCTGGCCTTAGCCAAATCACCTAGAGATTTTATCTACGTGGAGACAGATATGCGGGCGCACTTTAATCCCTTGCGCATGCAATGCATCGCGGCAGCGACGCATAATTTGATCGATAGGGTATACAACCTTTGTCCGGAGTGTGGTTGGCCGGGCAGGACCAAGACGTGGCGAAGAGGGTTGCCCTGTAGTCTGTGCGGGGAGGCTACCGAGCAAGTGCAGGGCGTAGAGCAGCGCTGTTTGCGATGTAGCCATATTGCGTACGAAGCCGACCCGAGCCGTAGCACCGCCGACCCGCGCTGGTGTGCTTACTGCAACCCATAAGCGCA
>DBBC01000068.1:0-6474 GCA_002292025.1 Firmicutes bacterium UBA994 | reverse complement strand
CGCAATTCTAGATCCAATCGGCAGGCAGGACTTACACGGCTTGTGAAGAATAAGCACAAAAGATGGACTTTTGCCCGCAAATATTGTATGTTGCTCAAGGGACTTCAACTATTCTACGGGGGGATGATTTTGACGAAGTATCGTGTGTTGGCAGGCCCGGAGGGGTATCTGCCACCGGCGGCGGCCTGTGAAGGCATCGCGCTGCCGGACGTAGGGTACGCGCTGATTGAAGGGCGCGAGGTGCCCGAACAGGAAGCGCTGTCCGCCATCGTGGACAAGCTCCTCAGCGCTAAACGACCGTTCTTTTTTCCCGGGCCTAATGTCTTGTGGGAATGGAAAGCAGGTGTGGCGGAAAAAGCTGCTGCTGTGCGCAAACTAGCGGATACCGCCGGTGCGCGCGTTATTCCCATGCCGGATTACCGCCCCAAGTACCCCATGATTAACCCTGCCATAGAGATTAACCCTAACCATCCCAACCTCACTATTTGGCACAACAAGATCGATGTTTGCGTGTTTGTGGGTGTGCATTGTCACTACGCCAATATGGCGCTAAAAATTATTCGCGGGGGAACAGACTGCTATACTATCGCCATCTGCGGTGAGGCCGGGCACGAAGATGCGAATATTACCTTGCGCGACGCCGGAATTCCACAACTTGAGGCTCTAACCGCTATGGTGGCTGAGCGAAGGAGGCTTTCCTGATGCCGGAACAAAGGGTCGTTACCCCCGAGTTCCTGTTCACGGAAGCGGCGCGTGAGGAGCTGTTCATCACGGGCAGCGAAGCCGTGCGGGAGGCCGTGCGCCGGGGTAATGTTGACATGGCGATTTCGTACCCGATTACGCCGCAATCCGAAAGCATGCACCTAGTGGGCGATATTTACGCCGAAGGGTATGTCAAGGACTACTATCGCGGCGAAAACGAGTTTGCGGTTATGTCCTCAGTAGCCGGTGCGGCTATGGGCGGTGTGCGGGTCTTTACCGCCACCGGCGGTCCCGGCACGATGCGCGCGCTAGAGATGTTCCCCACTTGGGTTGGCGCTCGCCTTCCCATTGTGTGCGCCTTTTTCACCCGCGGCATCAATTCCCCGCTCACCATCCAACCGGATACCATTGAGATGGCCCATATGCTGGACACCGGCATGATTATGCTGCACGCTGAGGATGCCCAAGACCTTTATGACATGATTCTCAAAGCCTTCATTATCGCTGAGCAGACAGAGGTGCATATCCCGGTCGGTGTTTTTGCTGACGGCTTCTTTGTCACCCACACTCGCGACAGGGTGCGCGTGGCATCCCCCGACCTTAAACTGCCTCCGTATAAGCCCTACAGCGCGCCCGTGCCGGTGATCGACATGGAAAACGTACCGTTTCGGCAAATGCGTGATCCTTTTGTTATGAAAAGCAACTACGTGAGTTACGCCGCACACGCTTCTTGGCAGCAAGAGGTGCTTGCCGCTGCGGAGCGGGCCCGTCCTTTTATCCGCAAATACTTAGGAGGCCTAATTGAGGTAGAAAACGAGCATGCCGATATCTTAGTTTTGGCGGGCGGAACCGCAGTGTGTCAGGGCCGTGAAGCTATTGCCATGGCACGTGAGGAGGGTATTGAAGCCGGTCTGATTAAGATTAAGAGCGTGCGCCCCTTCCCAAGTGATGAGCTAAGGGCGTTGACGGCCAATGCCAAGGCTGTGATTGTCCCTGAATTTAACCGCGTGGGCTGGCTCAGCCGTGAGGTGCGCAATGTGGTGCAGAACCCGGATTGCGTAGTGCCCGGCCCCAGAGTTTTTGGCGGCATGACAATGCCCCCAGACCTCATTCTGGCCGAGATCAGGAGGTATGCACGTGACTAAGCCAATGCTTAAAATGACCGCAGCCTTTGCGGACGTCATGCCGGCAGAGTATGTGGAGCTAGTTCAGTCCGGCCCCTTTGGTAAAGGGTATGGCGTAGCCGACTTAGGCAGCTTCAAGGAGCTAATCGAGGAACATCCTCTCTGTGCAGGTTGCGGCCTAGCTTTAGCTGTGCGTCTGATTATGGCATCTTTGCCGTCACCGGAGGATACAGTTGTTGTTGGGTCTACTGGCTGCAGCTCGCTGGCCTTTCCACAGATAGCGCTGCAGAACATTCACTCTCTGTTCGGCAATCAAAACGCCGTGGCCACCGGTCTTAAGCGTGCTCTTACACTGCGCTTCCCGGACAAGCATAAGGACGTCTTGGTCGTGGCCGGCGACGGTGCGACAGCCGACATTGGCCTCGATATGGTACTGCATTCATGGTTCCGCGGCGAAAAGCTGGCCACAATTATGCTTGACAACGAAGCCTACGCTAACACCGGCGGTCAGGAGAGCGGCATGTCCCCCGAGGGCTGCGTGCTGAATATGGCGCCTACCGGCAAGAAGTTCAAAAAGATTGCCCTCCCCGAAATTGCGCGTGAGTCTGGGTGTGCTTATGTGGCCTCAGTGACGCCTGTGCAGCCGCGCAAGCTAGAAAAAGCTGTGCGCAGAGCCATCCTCGTAGCGCGGGAAGTTGGGCCCACTTACGTGCAAATCTTTGTCCCCTGTCCGACCAACTACAAGTTTAAGCCGCAAGAGACGCTAGTCAAAGCCAAGCAAAAGGAAAAGGACCAAACCTATCCGCTACGCGAGTTTATCACGCCGGAGGCACAGTCCTACTTGGCGGCCATAGAGGGGGGTGGCAAGCGTGACTAAGAAGACGAGTATTCGCATGTCCGGCCTCGGTGGGCAGGGCGTGGTTACGGCTGCGCACATTCTCGGCGCTGCGGCCACCCGTGACGGGTTGGTCAGCACTGTCAACCCCTTCTTTGGCGCGGAAAAGCGCCTAGCTCCCGCCGAGAGCTATGTGCGTATCAGCCCCAGTCGCATCTTTGAGCGCGGCGAAATTCTGTTCCCTAACATCATTATGATTTTCCACCCGCACGTTATTTCCTTGGGCAAATGCTATACCATGCCTTTCTTTGCCGGGTTACAGCCCGGAGGACTGATGGTGGTCAATGGGGATGTCCCTCCCGAGTTGTCCCAAGATGAGCGTGAGGCTCTTAAACTCCTAGACGCCAAACTGTACTATTTCCCTGCCACTAAACTAGCACTGGAAGTAGGGGGAACAGACCTCGCCACCAATATGGCAATGCTGGGCGCATTGCTGGAAGTTACGCATATCGTCTCTTGGCGGGGTATCACCGACGCGCTGGCAGAGCGCTTTGGCGGAGGTAAGTTTGTCGCCTCGGCTACGACCGCCGCGCTCGATGACGCCCTCAAAAGCAAGTACGAAAAAATCAGCCAGTTGCTGGAACAAAACATGGCTGTCATGCAGGCCACTGGGCCGACTATCAAGGAAGTCACGTTCTGAGGAGGTATAGTTGCTGTGTACGTAACCGCCAAAGTAGACGAACCCAAATGCATCGGGTGCAAGCTTTGCATCGTTGCGTGTCCGGATCCAAATGTCTTTACTTTTCTCAAGCACACAAAGAAGGTGTCTGTAAATGTGGCCCGCTGCAAGGGCTGTGGGTTGTGCGTTTCTGTCTGCCCTAAGGACGCCTTATCTGTCGGGAATGTCTAGGACAAGAGCGGGGGGTACCAGTTACTGGCTATCCCTCGCTTTCTTTTGATTTTTGCTTTTGCTTTTTTTGTTTGATTCAGTTAATGCCAAACCCATATTGTTGCTGAAAGTACTCCTCTAAGGTAAGATTACGTGTGAAGAGAAGCTCTGCTACTTCTGTCCCTACGTAGCGGATATGCCAAGGCTCATAGCTGTAGCCCGTGATGTGTTCTTTACCTTGCGGGTACCTAATGATAAAGCCAAAACGGTGAGAGTTAGCGGCGAGCCACTGCCCTTCGCGCGTAGCGCCAAAGCTGACGGTCAGTGTAAACCCGACTTCACGGCTGGTAATATCCATGGCCAGACCCGTCTGGTGCTCACTCTGGCCGGCGCGGGCGACGGTACGGTTGGCTTCTATTTCGCCCACTCGCGCCACTTGCGCGGCGAAAATCGCAGCCTGTCGTTCAAAGCTACGAAAGCCGGAGAGCGCATAGGGATGAAGCCCCTCAGCGTGTGCGGCGGCAAAAAGTTGCTCAAGGGCTAGCGCAGCCGTGGCGCGCATAAACCTGCGTGGTTCATGTGCGGTAAAAGGGAAGGGCACTTGTGGAGCAACCAAGTCCGCCGGCACAAAATCGGGAGGCAGGTTTCGAGTCTTGTTGACCAGTACTAGAATGTGCTCGGGGTTGGTGACAATTTGGCGGCCGGATGCGTCAATGCGGGTGGTATTCTGAAACGTCAGCGGGGAAGGCAAAGGCTCGTCCGTGACGATAGGTGGCAGAGTCTGCGGGTTACCCTGCTCTGACGCCCCGAGAGTACAGCCGCTCAGCAAGATTGTTAACGCCATTAAAAGACCTGCCCCGGCAAGTAAAACTACGAATCGTCTCACAGGCACCATCTCTTTCTGATATAGCTAACTCGTAATCGCCCAAGCATTCCGGCATTCAAAGAGTAGTTACGCCAACTCTATGATAGCCCGCTTAATGTGCGCAGTCAAATATAAGGAGTGACACAGTACATGCAACCAACACCACATATTGGGGCCACAAACGGCGTTATTGCCAAGACAGTTCTGCTGCCAGGTGATCCGCTGCGCGCTAAGTACATCGCAGAGCGGTATCTGACGGGGGTTATGCAATTTAACGCGGTGCGCAATATGCTGGGGTATACCGGCACATATTTAGGAAAGCCTGTTTCCGTCATGGGCTCGGGCATGGGGGTGCCCTCAATTGGCATCTACTCCTATGAGCTGATCCACTTCTACGGAGTAAAAAGGCTTATCCGTGTGGGTTCGTGCGGTTCCTTTCAAGCTGATATTAAGCTGCGCGACATTGTCATTGGCCTCTCGGCCTCAACTAATTCTAACTACGCAAGGCAATATAAATTGCCGGGGACATATGCCCCGAGCGCTGCTTGGAGTCTGTTGAGGCAAGCGGTGGAGGTGGCGGAGCAAAAAGGCATCAAGGTCAGAGTCGGCAATATCCTTTCTTCTGATATATTCTACGACGACGACAAAGACGCGTGGAAACAGTGGGCGAAAATGGGCGTCTTGGCAGTAGAAATGGAAGCGGCGGCACTCTACATGAATGCCGCGCGGGCCGGGGTGGAAGCCTTGTGCATCCTCACCGTGTCCGATTCGCTGGTCACACACCAAGCCACCACGGCTGAAGAACGGCAAAACTCCTTTAATCAAATGGTGGAGATTGCGCTAGAGTTAGTATCGGACTGCGAGTAGCGTTGTTCCTTAGTGGCGCTTCGTGTCCTTCGTGGATGGAAACTCTTTGCATGACGAGGTGCCTAGGTAGTCGCGTTAATTTAATTAAAAATGCAGGAATTCGGCGCAAGTACGCGAATTGAGGGGAGCATGCGGGAATGGCGGAGGGGACTATGTGGCTTTAAGCCGACTAATCGCGGGTAGTTTTCTTGTGTATCTGGCGTTGGAATTGATTGTGCTGGTAGCAAGCGGCGTGCCGTTTTGGCCGCAGGGAGCACTTCTGCTTGTGCTCCCGCTGGTTTTTGTGCTTTATGTCGCGGTGCGTTTGAACCGGGCAGTTACCCAAACACTGGAAGGGATAAAACAGTTTCAGCTTTTGTACACCAGCATGCGCGAAGGCGTGGCCTTGCGCGAGCTTATACTTGACGCGGAAGGTAAACCGTGCGACTACCGCTACCTAGAGGTAAACCCCGCGTATGAGAAAATGTCTGGGCTTACGCGCGCAGAAATGCTGGGCAGGCGGTGGCGTCAGCTGGTAGGGTCAGAGCAGGCCGTTTGGCCTACGGAGTATGCTGACTATGCTGATGTGGCGTTAAATGGCTTGTCGCGGCGCTTTACCCGCATCTATAACGGCCGTTACTTTGAAGTGCAAGCTTATCAGCCTAAATATCTGCAGTTTGCCGCCGTTTACACGGATATTACCGAACAACTGGAGGCGGAGAGACAGACGTGGGAGAACTACGAGGACTGGGCACGCCTTGTTACCACTATGGGGGACATGCTGTTCGTCCTTGATGCCGAGGGAAGGATTCTGCATGTTAACAGCTCGGTTGAAACTACCTTAGGCTATAGCGTGCATGAATTGAGTGGCAGGCCTGCGTTAGACTTGCACCCACAGGAATCGCTGCAGGAGGCAGAAGCGAACATCGGGGAAGTGCTGAAGGGCAAACCTCCTGAGCGTTCTGTACCGTTAGTTGCCAAGGACGGCACCCTAGTAGACGTCGAGACCCGTTCCACCCGCGGCAAATGGCGGGGGCAAGAGGCGGTATTTGCCGTAGTCAGAGATGTGCGCGAGCGGCTTATAGCGGAGAAGCGGCTGCGCTACCTTAGCCTGCACGACCAGATGACCGATGTCTATAATCGTGCTTTTTTCTCCGCGGAAATGGAGCGGCTAGAGGGAAGTCGAGAGTACCCGATTTCTATTATTGTGGCT
>DBBC01000046.1 GCA_002292025.1 Firmicutes bacterium UBA994 | reverse complement strand
GATGAATATTTTAAGTTCTTTGAGTAGACTCCCATGCCGCTTGCGGCACCATCGAAAGGCTGAAAATGGTTAGGCGCCATTTTCAGAGTAGCCCCTAGCCTTACCGGGAAATCGATGCAGGAACTACACCGCTTACATAATCTGCGCTTAAGTATTCATAGCGGGGACATAATAGATTTAATGTTCAAAAAGGCTTAGTGCGGCAGGATTTTTCGCCTAAGCGGCGAAAGCGTCGCTAGCTGACGTAAGCCAGCTTAGGGGGAGATGCTCATGCAAAGGAACGCTCAAGCTAACTCATGGGGGATGCTCGAAACCTACAGGGGTCTGGTAGGCGTTGGAACATTGATGTCCATGGTGGCGGGTTCAATAAACGGCATTGCCACGAACGCAATTGTCTTTGACCGAGTGTCGCATCTGACGGGGCGAGTTAACAATATGCTACGGGACTTGTGGATTAATCCTTGGCACGGGCTGTTAGTCGTAGGCATAGTCTACATCTTTGTTTTAGGGACATTCATGGGCGGCAAATTGCTGCCATGGTTGGGATTGACGTACAGCCTTCTCGTGTCGGTTATTCCGCTGGTGCTTGTGAGCGCGTTGCTCTATGCCTATGGCGTTATCGATCCACCCAGAGAAATGTACTACCCATTGCGCTATCTGATGGCCTACTTGTTGGCGCTTGCTATGGGGTTACAGAATTCCATCACCAGCCAGACCGCGATTGGACGGACAACGCACTTTACAGGCGACCTTACAGATATGGGCCTAGCCATTGCTCATCGCGACTGGGATTGGGCGGGCTATGTTTTTGCCAAACACTTGGGCTTTGCCGGCGGTGGTTTTGTAGGCTTCCTGTTAAGTCGCTCTGTGCCTGCACATATCGGCATTGCCGTGGCTACCGTGTTCTTGGTGGTACTAGTGCTATATATTCCGCGCATATCGTCTACAGTTGCCGCGCCCACAGCCTCTCGCCCGAAAGCCTAGCCGAAGACACGCTACTGTTTGCGGCAGTTTTGAAAAGGCCTTGCTTATCATTCTAAGGTGGGGTACACTACCTCGTGGATTAGTGTCCTTAACTATCCTGCTAGCAAAAAAGAAAGGAGATCCCGGTGGATATATCGTGGCGAGCTGATTATTTTCGAGGAGGGTAAAATTTGGGCGGAATTATGGAAGCCGTTCTAGCGGGATTGTTTGCTCCGGTAATTCTCTTTTTCTTTTTAGGGCTACTGACTGTACTAGTTAAATCTGATTTAGAGATCCCACCCGCGTTGAGTACTGCGATGGCAATCTTCTTGATGACAGCAATTGGGCTACGCGGTGGAGCGGCAGCGGTGCAGGCGGTTAAAGCTGCGCCGGGTATACTTACGGTTATTGTAATTGTGGCAGTGCTTGCGATTATTTGCGGGGTGTCTTTTGCTTTCATAACAGCTAACGTTTTGAAAAAGGCTGGATTGAGTACAGCAGACGCGTGGTCGGCCGGAGGACATTACGGAGCGGTTAGTTCTGCTACTCTGGCGGTGGCGGTAGGGCTTGCTACCGCAGCCCAAGAGGTGGCCCTCCCCGGCAGCTTAGTGTTTGGGGGGTGGATGCCGGCACTGTATCCATTTATGGATACCCCCGCTTTACTTACTGCCATTGTCTTCGGCAGGATGGCTTTAGCCAAGGAGGGGCTAGGACAGGAGAGAAAAATAGAAACCAAAAAAATCCTCCACACCAGCATCTTTGGCATGGGGGTATGGCTGTTAATTTGCTCATTAGTGATCGGCATCCTTGCGACCACTTTCTCCCCGTATGAGATGGCCGACACGATGAAGTTCTTTTATGGTATGTTCAGGGGGGTGTTGGCGTTGTTCCTATTAGACATGGGAATGATTGCCGGCAGACGACTGAGCGCTTTAAAAGAAATCGGGTCCAATTTATGGAAGATTGTAATAGTTGCCTTTGGTTTGCCTTTGGTGTGGGGCTTAACAGGGGTGCTTGGGGTGTTCGGAGTTAACCTGCTGCTGCCAGGAACAATGGGCTGGGCAGACGCCTTCGTCTTTGCCGCACTGGCCGGAGGGTGTTCGTATGTTACTGCGCCGGTAGCGATGCGCATCGCGATTCCTGAAGCAAATCCGTCGGTTACGCTTCCCATGGCTTTGGCCCTAACGTTCCCATTCAATATTGTTATTAATTTTCGAATTTGGGAGATAGTTGCTAGGACCTTGTGGGGTGCTTAAGAACGCCTCGCCGGTAAAATTACAGGTGCGAAGCGGTGCGTCTGCCGGCAGCGCAGTTTGCTTGCTTGCCCATGCTTGGCGTGTTATCATAAGACAAAGTTCTTAATGCAACTTCGGTGATGAGGACAGGCAGCGTGATTGCCGCTAAAGAGAGCCGGGGGTGGGTGCGACCCGGCAGCCGGTTTCACGTGGGTATCACCTCGGAGAAGGATCCGTTGGCGGCGTTAACGCACTGAGTTGAGCCTGATGTGGGCTAACAAGGATGGTACCGCGGGCAGACCCCGTTCCTTAGGGAGCGGGGTTCTTTATTTGTAGCTGCTCAGGCACTCCGATATACAGATATTACTATCCACGAAGGACACGAAGGACCACTAAGGAACACTAAGGTTATCTTTCTTGCGTCTTCGTGCGCTTAGTGTTCTTCGTGGATCGTTCCTCGCTCTGAACGGGCTGAGTAGTTACCTTTATTTTTAGAGGAGGGTATATCGTGTTTAAGAAAGTGCCAAGCAAAGTAGATTTCCCCATGCTGGAGGAGGGCATCCTCGCGTTTTGGCGACGGGAGCGTGTCTTTGAGCAAACACAAGCCAGACGTGAGGGCAGTCCGCGCTACGTATTTTACGAGGGACCACCCACAGCTAACGGGTTGCCGCACATCGGGCACGCTATGGCGCGCTCCATGAAAGACCTTATCCCCCGCTACAAAACCATGGACGGGTATCTCGTGCGCCGGAAGGCGGGATGGGACACACATGGGCTGCCGGTGGAGTTAGAGGTCGAAAAAGAGCTCGGCATTAGAGGCAAGCCCGACATTGAAGCCTATGGGGTAACGGCTTTCATTGAGGCTTGTCGCGCCAGTGTCTTTAAGTACGAGCAGGAATGGCAAAAGCTTACAGAGCGTCTTGGTTTTTGGCTGGATATGGATAACCCCTACGTGACCTACAAGAACGAATACATTGAATCGGTATGGTGGTCCCTGCGCCAAGCTTGGGACAAAGGATTGCTCTACCAGGGGTTTAAGGTGTTGCCGTATTGCCCTCGCTGCGGCACTTCGCTCTCAAGTCACGAAGTAGCGCAAGGGTACGAAGAAGTCGAGGATCCGTCGGTGTTTGTGCGCTTTCCCGTGGTCGGAGTCCCGGGCAGGTCGTTTCTGGTCTGGACTACTACGCCTTGGACATTGCCCGCCAATGTAGTCTTGGTAGTGGGAGCAGGCATAGAGTACGCCTTAGTCAAGCACCAAAACGAGGAACTTATTCTGGCCAAGGTTTGCCTGCCTGTACTGCAAGGCGAGGTGGACGTCCTCAAGACCTTCCCCGGTGCGGATCTGGTGGGCATAAAGTATCTGCCTCCCTATGAGTTGCCCAGTCTCAGCGGGCACCAAGTTCACTATGTAGTGAGCGGCGACTTTGTCACCACCACGGACGGT
>DBBC01000116.1 GCA_002292025.1 Firmicutes bacterium UBA994 | reverse complement strand
TCTAAGACCTCGTTGACTTCGGTGACGGTAAACTGCGCTTTTAGATCAATCTCGAGCAAAGTCCCGCTTAAGAAATCAATGCCAAGGTTAAGCCCGCGAGTAAGCAGTAAAACCACGCCTATGACTAGGATAACGACAGAGACTTTATAGAAAGTGCGGCGCTTGCCGATAATATCGAAGTTTAGTTTCATTTCTTTGCTCCTCCTGACAACAGGGCACGCGGCGTTTTAATCAACTGGGCGTTAACCATAAGTATAAGGAACAGGCGCGTGACGGCGAGAGCCGTAAACATGCTGACGACAATACTCATACTGAGCGTCACAGCAAAGCCGCGGACGGGCCCGGTGCCAAAGTAATATAACACTGCCGTACCGATTAGAGTGGTGATATTGGCATCAAAAACTGTCCCCAAAGCACGGCTAAAGCCCGTGGTAATCGACGCCCGCAAAGAACGCCCGCCTTTTAGCTCCTCTTTGATGCGCTCAAAAATAATTACGTTGGCGTCTACAGCTATACCTATACCTAAGACTATACCTGCCACGCCGGGCAGCGTGATGGTGGCGTTAATGGCGGCTAGGCCCCACAGCACGATCAGAGTGTAAGCAGTCAGCGCTAGGTCAGCCGCTAGGCCAAAGCCACGGTAAAACGCCAACATAAACAGCACTACCAACCCTAGGCCAAGTAACCCGGCCACAACGCTCTTGTCGAGTGAGGCCTGCCCCAGTGTCGGTCCTACGCCACGGAAATCGCGCACCTCTAGGTCTACCGGCAGTGCACCGGAACGCAGCATAATGGCGAGGCTGCGGGCTTCAGCTAAGGAACCCAAACCTGTAATTGAACCCTCGACGCCGACCTCTCCGTCAACGGTGGGGGCGGAAATTACGGCATCGTCTAGATAAATCAAAAGTCTTTGCCCAATATTGGCACCTGTAAACTCGCGCATTTTCCGGCCGCCCTCTTCATCTAGCCTGATGTTGACTAGGGCACGCCGCTGGGCGTCTAGGTCCTCGCGCGCGTCACGCAAGCTTTCACCGGTGAGGATGACAGTGCCATTGATATCCTTAAACCTAAGCACAGCCGTTGTGCCGATAACATTGAGCACCGCCTCTTGGTCCTCATACTCAGGCAAAGAAATGCGGATGCGGCGCTCTCCCTCGCGTACCACTTCAGGTTCTACTACACCTAAGGCGTTAACGCGTTGACTGAGAATGGCTACCGCTCTGGCCATGGCGTCATCGTTTATCTCCGGCACCTCTTCTGAGGTCACGGCCTCAAGTAGCACCGAAATACCGCCGCGGATGTCCAGACCAAAGGTGATGCCATCAGCCAGCGGCTGATAGGAATAGTATGCCGCACCGCCGAGCAAGGCGATGACAAGCACAAATAGGATTAAGTACTTTGTGCGCAACTTAGTTTCCTCCTAGCGTAGTCTCTTTGCTCTTTGCCCGCCACAATTATAGCCCCTAGACTACAAATGGGTCAACATTTGCATTGCACTTCTGCTCCTTTGTGAATTTATGGATGGAACACAAGGCTAGAGCCATAACTTGCTCGGCGGTTAAAAGGTCTGTGTCAATAACCACATGCGCATGTTCCTTAGCGTCGCTCAGAATATCCCACTGCTGATTAAGTCTCTCTTGGCCCCACTCGATAGGGCGGCGCGCGCGGGCCACGGGCAAGGTACAGCTCAAATAGATAAGAAAATCCGTCTTGATGCGCCGCCAAAAGCGACGGGATACCGAATGTTCCTGCGGAACGTTGATCGCATTGTATCCCAAGGCGCGGAGTTTACATACCAAGGTGCTCTTACCGCTTACGCAGTTGCCCACCACTCCGATGCGCAAGTTGCCGCCGCCGTCTAGTACGGCAGACATGCGCTTAGGGTGCGGATTTTGACCTCTGAGGTGTGCTCCCCCACCAACAGCACGCAGACGGCCATGTCGTCTTGCGCCCGCCGCGCATCTTTACGCAGCGCGGCTTCCAGAATCTCAGTCGCCAAAAAATCCGGGGAGGCAGAGTGTCGAAGCAGCATGGCGTGAAAGTCTTCATCTTGCCAAGGCGCCCCGCGGGTGCGGCCGGCGGCATAGATGCCGTCTGTCATGGCCAGAACTGCCAGCTTTGCCTCTAACGCCACCTCGTACACGCTTGGCTTCATGCTGCGATGCACACCGATCGGTTGCGATTTTGCGTCTAACGTCATCGCTACGTCTGATTGCAATAAGAACACCGGTGGGCCCGAGCTTTGCGTTATGACCAGACTCATGGTCTCCATATCAGCGGAGACAATAGTTAGCGTAGCGGACACTTTCCCATCGCGGAGGGAAAACAACATGTCGTGTACCGCACGCGCCACTGCCCCGTCTCGTGCGCCTTCGCCAATCAGGGCCGCGCACTTAGCGACAACCAAGCGGCTGTTCATGCGCGCAGACTTGCCGCTGCCCTGCGCGTCCGCCAAAACAACGGACAGGCCACCGCGCGGCCGCTCGGTGACCTCAACACTATCTCCGCTTTCGGATACAGAGTATTTATTGGTCTTGGCTACAGCAATTTTAATCTCGAGCACAACTACCACCTACCGTGAATTTGCTGGCTTGCGCAAATTCAACTAAAATCACGGTTACTATCCACGAAGTACACTAAGGAGCACTAAGGTCTTTAGGTAATATTGCTAGGATTTCCTCCTACAAAATCGACTCTGCCATACTTCGTGGTCTTTGTGTTCTTCGTGGATTATTCCTTCCCCGAAGGGGTCCCCACTTTTTGTTTTTTGTTTTGCAGCAAACTATTTCCCTATCACATGCCAAGATTCCTGCCGCCGTAAGTATAGTTTTCGCCGACCCGCCGCGACCAAAACGCGCGTTCAAAGAGCAACGCCCGTGCTGTATGGGCAAGAGCGGCAGTCTGGGTGAGACTAAGTGCTATAGTCGTGCCGTTTGCCAGCACTACCGCGCTCCCCTTTGCTTTGGCCTCCAGTTTATGGATTGTTTGAATGCGGAAGTAACCATAGGCGGCGTCACCTTTGACGAGCGACGCATGCACTTTAAGCGGGGCAAAAGTGCATCCCAAAAAGAGCGGCAAAGGCACCAAGTTGCGCTTTCCGGAGACAAACTGCGCCGCGTTGCGCAACGCCTTCGGGTCGAGGGTGAAGTGTCGGCAGGCCTGCCGGACAAGCGTGCTGACGGCAACTTCTTCGAGTGCAGTCTTGTCGGGATAGACCACCACACTGACCAGCCCTTGTGCCGTATAGTCGGGATAAAACGCCAAAACTAAGTCCCAGTTGATAGACACAATTACACCCCCCTGCCACGCAGTATACGCCGGCGCGGTTGCGGGCAGGTAACATACTTACACATTTATGGATTATTTATAGCAACACAACGGCCGCATGAGGGTTGAAGTTATAGCCTAAACCCCGCCGCGTGATTATCCAGTTTTCTCCGGTCGGCAGCTTACTCCTAAGGCGAGAAACCTGCGCCTTAATGCTCCGCTCGCCCATATATAGCTCCTGCCCTGTTAGGCTGGCATAGATTTGCGCCGCGCTATATACCCTGCCGGGATTGGCCGCCAGCAGGCACAGGATGCGTATCTCCTGCGGAAATAAAGGCAGTAGCCGCCCTCCGAAACGTACTTCCATGGTCTCCCTGTTTACTACTAACCCTTGGTGGTCGCTCTCGGTTAACTTCAACGCTAGGCGTACGGCCGGCACAGGCCGTTCGCGGGCCAACCCCTGGCGCCGCAACTCGGCCAATGTAGGCCGCGCGCAGGCGACGCGATGCAGCCTGCCGTTCTTGGCGCTCTCCTGCACTGCCGTATACACCGCGCGCGGACCCGGCTCGCGGCAGACCAAGCCGCGCGCTAACTCGCGCGTGAGTTCAGGCGCGCCGCCCGTCCACGCATAAAGTGCCAAGACTCCTAGGTCATCACATGGGCGCTCTAGGAGTTTTGCCACCTCGTCGCGCGAGAAGTAATCCAGAGAAAGTTTGGCGCCTTCCCATTTGCCTGCCACGCCCAAAACAAGGTAGACCCGCATCAAGCGTGGGCAAAACATGCGCTCGCTGGCAAAAGCTTTAAGCATTCCTGAAATTACCTCGCGCTCGCGCGGTGTTATGCGCTCCATCCCGTCCAGCAGAACGACCACAGGCGAGTACTCCGCCAGCGCGGCCAAGAAAGTGCGCGCCGTTACCTGCACCCACTCACGACTCAGTTTACGGCCAAGCTCCGTAAGAAAAGCGCCTTCGCTGTGGGCGGCGTTAATGTAGATGACGTCGCCTTTAACTTCGGCCGCCACTTCGCCGCCTAGCTGCGAGAGGAACAAAGTGAGGCCGGCACGCGGCTCTGCCTCCACTGCTAAGTATCCGTCCTCGTACACTAATGCTTTCGCTTGCGGTAAAACCCGCCGCTCGATCCTCACCTGCGTCACCCCATCGCGTTTTCCTTGAGCATATACGAACATCTGTTCGCTGTCAATTGTCCATATAGACACGCTAACGGACAAAGGG
>DBBC01000020.1 GCA_002292025.1 Firmicutes bacterium UBA994 | reverse complement strand
GCAGGCGACCGCCTTCGACCTACTCGGCCACCTCTCCGCGCCAAATTAATATAGCATATTGATTGCCACCCTACAAGGTACGTAGCATTCTTACTTCTTGTCTCTTGCCCTTGTCTCTTGCCTCTTGTATCTTGTCTCTTGCCTCTTGCCTCTTGTATCTTGCTTCTTGAAATGGCGGAGAGAGAGGGATTCGAACCCCCGGTCCCTTGCAGGATCACTAGTTTTCAAGACTAGCGCCATCAACCACTCGGCCATCTCTCCGCAGCACAAATCAGTATATCAGCGATGTCTCTCGCCGTCAATTTGCATTTTTTGCTATTTTACCAAGCGCTCAACTAACATATACGGCCTGAGCACAGCCGGTACAACTACCGAACCGTCCTCGGCCTGATAGTTTTCCAGCACGGCGGCGACAAGGCGGTCAACAGCAAGCCCGGAGCCGTTCAACGTGTGGACGTACTCGGCTTTGGTGCCGCCTGCCGGCCTGTACTTGATGTTGGCCCGCCGTGCCTGGAAATCGCGGAAGTTTGAGCAGGAAGAAATCTCCATGTATCGATCGTAACTTGGCAGCCACAACTCAATATCGTATTTCTTGGCGGCGGCGAAACCAAGGTCCCCGGTACACATCTGTACAATGCGGTACGGAATCTCAAGTAAGTCTAGCACGCGGCAGGCGTCGCGCAGCAAAGAATGAAGCTCATCCTCTGAGGTCTCAGGCGCGACGAACTTTACCAGTTCTACTTTGTTGAACTGATGCATGCGGATGAGACCCCGCGTGTCGCGCCCCGCTGCCCCAGCCTCGGCGCGAAAAGACGGGCAGTAGGCAGTGTAGTAAAGCGGCAACTGTGCACCGTCGAGAATCTCGTCACGGTGCATATTTGTAACCGGCACTTCGGCGGTGGGGTTAAGGTATAGGTCCTTCTCGGCCAGTTTGAAAACGTCCTCCGTGAACTTGGGGAACTGCCCCGTACCCTGCAGACAGTCGTAGCTCACTAAGAGCGGCGGGAAGACCTCGGTATATCCGTGCTCACGGGTGTGTAGGTCGAGCATGAAATTGATCAACGACCGTTCGAGCCTAGCGCCATGCCCGCGGTACAGCGCAAATCGGCTGCCGGCAATTTTCCCGGCGCGCTCAAAGTCTAGGATATTGAGGCCGACGCCAAGGTCCCAATGCGCTTTGGGAGGCGCGCTAAACTGCCTAGGCACACCGACCCTTTTTATCTCGACGTTCCCGCTGTCATCAGCGCCCAGAGGGACGTCGCTGTCCGGTAAATTGGGGATGCCAAGGAGCAAGGCTTCTAATTCAGCCTCAATCTCGCCCACAATTGCGTCTATGTCTTTTACCTGTTGCCCCGCCGCCTTCATCTCGTCCTGCAAGGCGAATGTGTCTTCGCCGCGGTGTTTGCGCAGGGCAATCTCTTGCGTCACTGCATTGCGCCGCGCTTTAAGTCGCTCTACCTCCGTGATTTTTTGTCGACGAGTCTCGTCTAGCACGCGAAGTTCTGCCAACCCCGCACTTTCGCCCTTGGCCGCCACAGCGGCCGCGACCAAGTCCATGTTGTTGCGGATAAACTTTGCGTCTAACATTTTGCTGCCTCCCTTAAGACTTACTATCCACGAAGGACCACTTAAAAACAAAAACACGCCCCAATATCTTAGGGGCGAGCTATCTCGCGGTACCACCCTGGTTTGCCTTGCGGCCTCTATGACTGTAACGTCGTCACCGTCTACGCTTATCGCGTGCCGCCTTCGAAGTGGACTTCATTCAAGCGCTCGTACTAGCTCACACCCACCGCTAGCTCTCTTGCCAATTGCTTGAACTACTCGCTTCTGCGCTGCGTTGGCACTACTTTAACATAATCATATAATATACGCAATAACAGCAACGGCATGAACTTGGCAGGAGAATTGCGGTTAACGAAGAATACAATACAAAATTGCTCAGGCATCTCGCATTCGATCCGCGAAGGACACGAAGGATCATGAACAGGGCTGGGTGGTTACACAAAATCCATCTAAACACAGCTAAGGAGGCGCATACATGAAAAAGCTCGCCGAGCGCGCACTCAACATTACTCCGTCCGTTACACTAAGCATCGACGCGAAAGCCAAACAGATGGCGGCCCAAGGGGTTAGCGTCGTCAATTTTGGCGTGGGCGAGCCGGATTTTGACACTCCTGCCCACATTGCCGCGGCAGGCATCGCAGCCATCGAGGCCGGGCACACCCGCTATACGCCCGCAAGCGGAACGGAGAAGCTCCGCCAAGCAATATGCGGGAAACTCCAGAGCGAAAATGGTCTTGACTATAATCCCGCGCAAATAGTTGTGTCTAACGGTGCCAAACACAGTATTTATAATGTATTGTTGGCGCTGTGCGACCCCGGTGACGAAGTGATCATACCCGCCCCCTATTGGGTAAGCTACCCCGAGATGGTGAAAATGGCCGGGGGCACGCCCCGCATCCTTGACACCCGCGAAAACGAAGATTTTAAGCTGCGCCCGGAGGAGCTAGAAGCTGCTATCACCCCACACACCAAGGCGCTAATCCTCAACTCCCCGAGCAATCCCACCGGCACGGTTTACTCGGCGAGCGAGCTGCAGGCCATCGCGAACATCTGCGTGCGGCACCAAATCTACGTTATCTCCGATGAGATTTACGAGAAACTTGTTTACGACGGGGCAACACACGTCAGCATTGCCTCGTTCGGTTCGGACATAAAGGAACTTACGATTGTGGTAAACGGCATGTCTAAGGCCTACGCCATGACGGGATGGCGGATTGGGTACAGCGCCAGCAACCAACGCTTAGCGGCAGCGATGGGAAGCCTGCAAAGCCATGCTACATCTAACCCCAACTCCATCGCGCAAGCGGCAAGCATAGAGGCTCTATGCGGCTCACAATATGCGATTAGCGTTATGCTGCAGGAGTTCGCGCGCCGTCGCCGCCGCATGGTGGAGCTCCTTAACCAGTTGCCCGGCGTATCCTGTCGTATGCCGCAAGGAGCGTTCTACGTCCTAGCTAACATAACGCAGCTTTTGGGTGTCTCCTATGGGGGCGAGGTAATCCTTGATGACGTTAGCCTAGCAGGGGTAATGCTGGAGAGAGCACATGTGGCGGTAGTTCCGGGTTCTGGTTTTGGGGCGCGCAATTACCTTCGCTTCTCCTACGCGACCTCTATGGAGAACATCGAAGCAGGCTTAAGTCGCATCAATACTTTTTTGGCCCTTCGTGTCCTTCGTTGATAGAAAGCCGAGATGCCTGAACAGTGGCCGCTTGTTTACATTACCACGCCGTATTGACCTAGCAAGCGAGCGAGTTCTACTCGCATCTGTTTGCGTGCCCGGTATAGCTTGCAGCGGATAGCTTCGACTGAGCAGGCCATGTGCTGCGCCATTTCTTCATAGGACAACCGCTGCAGGTCCTTTTGCAGGATAAGTTTCTTATAAACTGCCGGCAGACGACTAAAGGCATCGTCAATGCACTTGCGCATGTCTTCGATTTCCCACTTTCGATCGAGCGCGGAAATATCTAGCCACGGAGGAGAGCGCAAGCTCAATAATTCGCGTAGGTCCAATGTCTGCAGCGAGACGGAGGGTGCGCGTTTCTTTTTGCGCAGCAGGTCCACATGGTGATTCTCCATAATCCGCAGCAGCCATGTGCTAAATGAGGACTCGCCACGAAACTCGCTAACTCTGGCCCAAGCCCGCGCAAAGGACTCCTGTACGAGGTCCTCGGCGTCTTGCCATGAATGGGTAAGCACCGCGGCTCTGCGCCTCGCTTGTTCCCAATACTTGTTGACCATTTCCTCAAAGGCAGCTTTGTCGCCCTTGCGCAACCGATCTAGCAGTTCTGTCACTGATGCAAGTCTCCCCTTTCTGGGCAGCAAAAGTTTGGCATGCGGCATCCGTGTGCACGATCGGTCTCTTGCTTGTTTTGCTCACTTTATTATTCTATCTCTTGGGCGGAATACCTGCCTACCCCTTCTGTGCGCTTAGCTAAAGCTCCAGTGCGAGGCCGGAAAATGCTAATGCTGCGTCGCCGGAGAACACCGTTTGTGCTTCCGCCAAAAGATCGGCGCTGTCCCCTGTAGGCGGTAAATGCGTGAGGATTAGTTTGCCTACCATGGCGTGTTCAGCTAAAGCCCCGCAGTCCCGCGCGCTCATGTGCTGAGCAGGGTTCTCACCTTTTTTTTGCTCCGTAAAGCAAGCCTCTACCAAAAGCACATCTGCCAGCATGGCAAAATCTATGAGCCCCTCGTCCCACGCCGTGTCGCCTGTATAGACCAGACTTCTTCCGCGGGCTTCGACGCGCACGGCATAGCAGGGATAGACATGTTTAGTACGGTAGAAGGAAAACTTCATGTCGGAAAGCGCAAAACGCGAGCACTCATCTATCGTGTGCAGGGCCAGAGTGTGGCGAAAAGGAATGACCGTCCGTTCTGTCTCCGGCTCATCCGGGCAATAGACTGCGAGCGGTGCCACCTCGCCCTTGTGCATAGCCACCATATGTGCGTAGCGCAACACTAAGAGGTCGCAGAAATGGTCGGCGTGCAGGTGGCTTAGCACCACAGCCGCTAATCTGCCGCTTTGGGGGTCGACATACTTCCCGAGCTTAGACACTACTCCGCTGCCACAGTCTAGCAGCACATTTACCCCCGCATGGGTCAGCAAATATCCCGGGCCGGCTCCGTCTACCGGTGGATAGGGGGAATGGCACCCCAGCACAGTTAACTTCATGCATTTAACCCTCCCTGTTTAACGAATCTCGAGACTACTCACCCCTGTTCAAGTGGGCAAAACAAAGACCACAACCAAAAAACAAAAGGGGACTGATGGCAGCCATTGAGGCGCAGCCGACATTGAAGTCCACGGTTTGCGAACTTTTCCCGGGAAATAATTGCTCGGCTGCGCCTTCGATAACTGTTCAGCCCTATGCAGGTAAATGCCAATTGCCCGCCGCAATAGGAGAGCAGTAACTTTTAAATTTTATCTACAGGAGGAGTGCAAGTGATCACCATCCTCGTCCGCGGTGCGGTAAGCGCCGACGAGCATCTGCAGATTAGCGCCGCCTACCCGGAAACACAGGTTATCGCCGCGGAGGGCGAAGACTTTTTGCGCCACCTGCCCGCGGCAGACATCGTCTGGGGAGCGCTACGCCCGGCGCAGATTCCCCTCGGCAAGAAACTGCGGCTGATCCAAGTACTAAGCGCGGGCGTAGATCACATGCTATCCCCCGAGCTTACGGCAAGTGAAGCCCTGCTCTGCACCACCAGCGGCATCCACCAAGAAACCATCAGTGAACATGTGCTGGGGCTGATGTTGTGTCTAGTGCGAAAGTTCCCGGCACACATCTTAAACCAACGCGAGAGAGCGTGGAATCCCAGCGAGCCTGAGCTCCTTTACGGGCAAACAGCAGGCATCCTCGGGTTTGGTGCCATCGGGCAAGCGATCGGGCAGCGCCTTAAGGTTTTGGGCATGAAGGTCCTCGGCGTGCGCAAGCATCCCTCTCCTTCTCCCTATGCTGATGAAGTATTGCCCGACAGCGAACTCGAGCAAGTCCTACCTCGCGTCAAGCATTTAATAGTGGCTCTGCCGTTGACATCCGGCACAGAACTAGCACTACAGCGCGACCGCTTAATGCTGCTCCCCACGGGGGCCTACTTCTACAACATTGCTCGCGGCAAAATAGTGGATGAGGTAGCGCTGATTGAGCTATTGCGTACCGGGCATCTTGCCGGCGCAGGCTTAGATGTCTTTGCTGAGGAGCCTCTGCCCACCGCGAGCCCTTTGTGGTCAATGCCGAATGTCTTAGTGACGCCGCATTGTGCGGGGGCCCTGCCAAATTATCGGGAACGAGCGTTGGAAGTTTTCCTCGACAACCTGCGCCGTCTACGTCTTGGGCAACCTCTTATCAACACCGTAGACAAACTCGCGGGGTATTAACACCGCTGGGACAGGAGCAGCCAGTCGATTCACTTCACCGCGCTGGTTTATGGTATAATGGGGGTAAGGTTGGAGGTGTGAATGATGGAAGTAACTCGCGATATGGGCATACAAGATGTAGTGGATAAGTTCCCGCAATTGGTGCCGGTGTTTTTTAAGTACGGCCTTAGTTGTCTAGGCTGCGCCGCTGCGCGCTTTGAGTCTGTCGAGCAAGGAGCTATGGCGCACGGCATTGACGTAGACGCGCTAATGAAAGACCTGAATTTCGCGCTGCAGACGAAATAGCGAAAGACTGTTCGTCACTCCTAAAGTAAAAGGGGCTGCCTCCATCTGGCGATGAGACTGCCCCTCTTTTAGTGTTCTGCGTGGATCAGTCTCTTTTTGTTTTTGCTTTTTTTGTTTTCCTGAACCAAACAGGGCTAAGTATTTACTACCTAGCTAGTAAATACACGCGCATCCGTCGCCGCCCGAAACGCAATGCGTCTTCTACGCGCTCAAAGAAAATGTCGATGCGGTTGCCCCGTATGGCGCTTCCTGTGTCCGTAGCAAAATACTTGCCGGTAAACTGAGCAGAGAAGGAACACAACCCCTCCACCCAGACATGGCTAAGCAGCGGAATCAAAGTCGGGTCAACCGCAATATGCCCTAATTCTACAGGCAGCCCCGAGCGCGTAATGCCAAAGGCCGGATGGCCGGGATTTTTGCCGGTGCTCTCATAATATTTTGTGTACGCTGTTGCTGTCACGTAAAACACACGCGTAAATCGATAGATATTTCCCCCACGCGATAGCGAGCCAATCGTGCCGTACTCGACAATCCTGTCCACCTTGGGCTCTATAATCTCACTGCGGAGCAGTGTCTTTAAGACGCGCTGCCCGTTTTCGTATACTACTTCGTAGTGATTGGCCCTCCGTCCTTCTCTGCCGCGCTGTACCGTACGCGTGACGCCGCGTTCCAAGTTGTGATTTGCGCGTCGAACCTCATGGAAATAGATGCGCTCGTGCTCGACAATCTCGCTCTTGGTCACCCGCGTTATAACGATCTCCATTTGGTCCACAACCTTATCGTCAAGGGTGCGGCTGATCCGATCATGTTCCCCTAGGACAATCCTTGCTTCGGCTAAAGCTTCTTCTACTGTGGCTACTCGTACTGCCAATGCCATCGTTTGGCCGTCAGCGGCAATTGTGATTTGCCGTACCGGGGTAAATACCCCGAGCGTGTATCCGATTTTTTGCGAAAATTCCTTGAAATTGCTTCCCATCCCAAATAAAGTGACGGCAAGGAGCACGCCTAGGGCCGCTATAACTTTAGTTTTGGTGCGGCTGATTGCCATTTAATTACCCCCTCTATCTTGTGGTTTTACGCAGAGTGGCTAGCGCTTAAATGGGCACCAGTCTACCACATACCCTTTTCTTTGCCAAGTTTACGAGCCGTATAGCGCTGGCTGCTGCGAGTAAGCGGCAAACAAGGCGCGCGCCGTGCCAAGGTTGGTAGCCAGCGGCACATCGTGTACATCGCATATCCTGAGCAAGGCGGTTATATCCGGCTCGTGGGGTTGCGCGGTGAGGGGGTCGCGCAAAAAGATTACGACGTCAATTTGCCCTGTAGCCACCAACGCGCTAATCTGTGCGTCACCGCCTAGTGGTCCGGACAGGACTCTTGCTATCTCTAGGCCAGTCGCAGCACTAAGTTGCGCTCCGGTTGTGGCGGTAGCTACCAGTTGTTGCGAACGGAGAAAAGCATAGTGTTCTTGTGCCAGCTTGATCATGGCCTCTTTCCTTTGGTCGTGGGCAACAAGCGCAAGGCGCATATGCGTCCTCTCCTTTGCTCGGCATAACAAAGTCGTCGGAGAACCCGACGACTACTTCTTCCCCACACGGACTGTATTTCCCTGCTCTGCTATAGGGCTGGCGCGTAACTACTCAGCCTAGCTAGAGAAGTAAAGATCCACCAAGAGCACAAAGGGGCATGCATACAAACGCTAGGTAAGCCTTAGTGATTCTTCGTGTCCTTCGTGGACCGACTGACTGGTGTTCGGCAGTTACGCGCGAGTTATGTTGATGGAACCGTGCACCGATTTTGCTTCTACTTCCAGCCACTGCGCGAAAACACCTTCGCTCACGGCCCGCAGTCGCCTCCCTACGGTATGGCGAACAACATCTACTTTGAGCCCTAACCCTTCTGCTTGCGCTGACCCATGCACATTACTGCCCGTGATTTTGACGCCGATGTCCTTGTTATCCCCGAGTCGCACCGTGATGCTGCCGTTCACAGTGTCTAGTGACATGGTCCCCGCTTGCGGCGTGGGACAACTGACGGCCAGACTACCGTTAACTGTGCGGCACTTTACGCTTGCCGCGCCACCGGTTAGCTCTACACGTCCATTGACGGAGGAAAGACTTATCTCGCTGGCCATGCTCTCCACCGTCACTTGACCATTGGTGGTACTGGCTCTAAGACGCTTGGCAGCGACATCTTTGACGCGCACGCTTCCGTTTACGGCGCTTAGGTCAAGGTCATAGGTAAAGGTTTGTGGCAACCGCAAATGAAAGTTTACTGCACGCCGCTGCCCAAACACTCTTTTTGCCGCGATGACAAGTCCCGCTGAAGTTTTCTCTACAGAGTACAGACCACGGCTCAGCGACTTGGCCGCCTCTCTGTCACTAGCTCGGGCTGACTTTTCCACCGCTAGGTGCCATTTATTATCGTTGGCATATTCAACCGCTATCCGTCCATTAACACCACGTACTTTTATGTGCGGCACCGGGACGCTCGGCAATTCGCCGCTTAGGTTATCTTGCCAGCGGTAGGTCGGCTCACCACGCAGAGCGCTCACTACCGAGGCCCACACACCACCCTCAGTCTCCGACCGTGCGGCATCATCTTCTGCAGCAGCGCCGTCGAATTGCGCTGCGTCTTCATCGCGCGCTTCTTGCACTTCTTGTTCTTCATCCTGTAGTTCATCTATCGCATTTTGTATTTCTTCTGCCTCGTCCTGCAATTCTTCTATTGCATCCGTCATTTCGCCCACGTCTTCTTGTACGCGTTCTAGTTTCTCTTGCTCATCCTCTGCTAGTGACTCCTCTTCGCTGCTCCGGTAATGCCGCTTAAGCTCCCGCTTCAGCTCCTTTAGACGCGCCTTTGCCTCCCTCAGCTGCTCGCGCACCTGGTCTATCGTACCTCCGTCGTATCCACGCAGTGTCTCGTTGGCTCGACGTATCGCTTGCTTGGCCTCTTTGCGCACTCGGTCCACGACTTCGCTCGCCGTGTCTCGCAGGTCACTAAACAATGTGCCTTCTGCTTCATGGGGGCGTCCCTTGTCTGTCCGCACTACTTGCAGCAAACGGGTGGCTTCGTCGGCGGTAACTTTGCCTTCTCTGAGCAGCTCCAGTATCATCTTTGCCTCTTCATTCATATTAGCACCTCCCTTAATTTATTATAGGGACTGTATTATATTTGTCAAGAGGACGCCTAAAAAATATTTGCGTTGTGACGAAAAAATTCTTAGAGAGACAAAAAAAGAGGATTGCTTTGCTCGTCTAGGCAGTTATCGCACCGGAAAATTCGGCGCGAAGCATTACCTTGGTGGTATATATATCTATCAGCTTCCAGCAGGCAAAACCTTAACCTATGCCACTTTGGGGGAGCTGCAACAACGTATTCCCGCAAGACGAAGCAGTAGGCCCTGTGAGAAGTGCGCTTCGCTCTTCTCACAGGGCCTACTTTCTGGGCGTTTTACTTGCCTGCGTGTTAGCAAATGTCCT
>DBBC01000096.1:12856-30724 GCA_002292025.1 Firmicutes bacterium UBA994 | reverse complement strand
ATAATGATATTTAGAAGCGTGTCGCCGCTAAGTGGGCCGGGTCTATCGTATTGTAATTAATTGTAAGGAGGAAGTCCCAATGGAGCACAAAATATTATATCGCCCAGCCTATTCTTTACTGAAGATAGAGCTGGCGCAGGGAGAGACAATTTCTGCTGAGGCAGGCGCAATGGTAAGTATGTCAGATGGTATCGAAATAGAAACCGGTACGCGAGGGGGTTTGTTCGGCGCTGTAACGAGGAGTGTGTTAGGCGGCGAAAGTTTCTTTGTGAACACATTTAAGGCGGCGAAGTCAGGCGAGGTGCTCTTTGCGCCTTCACTGTCGGGTGATATTTGCGCATTAGAGTTGAAAAACCAAACTGTGTACGCCCAATCAGGAGCATATATTGCTTCTTCACCGAAGGTCCAAGTCGATACCAAATGGGGCGGGGCTAAAACCTTCTTTTCAAGGGAGGGCTTGTTTCTTCTTAAGATAAGCGGCAGTGGCATGGTATTTTTATCAAGCTACGGGGCCATTCATGAGATTGATCTGCAAGTTGGGCAGAATTATATTGTTGATACCGGGCATATGGTGGCATTCGCTGAAGGTGTTGGATACAATGTGAAGAATGTCGGGGGATTGAAGTCAACGGTATTCAGCGGCGAAGGATTTGTCTGCGAGTTAACGGGCCCGGGCAAGATTATGATACAGTCCAGAAACCCAGCTGCCTTTCTCGCTTGGTTGATTCCCCAGATTCCAAATCGTCGATAATTGACTAGAAGAAATGACAGAGTCAGTCTTTGCGATGTGAAAACTGTCTCGGTCAAGGCCTTGGCTATCTTCCGGAAGCTGCGCTGGTCGCGTCCTTGAGCCAAAGAGTGTGGTTTTGCGTGCGGTTGACACTTTCTAGCAGCACCTGTATAATGAATTTGCCGCGCTTCCTTCCCGTAGGGGATGGCGTAGTTACGCAAATACATGCAATGAAAGTCGCTTAGGGGGGCATAGCTCAGTTGGGATGAGCGCTACCTTGACACGGTAGAGGCCACAGGTTCGAGCCCTGTTGCTCCCACCATAAGAACTTGGAATGCCAAGGGTTTTGTGCCCTTGGCGTTTTAGTCGAATACCCCACACCGAAATTATGTGGTGTTTAGCGGCGCGGTAGCATACAGCAGCGGGATAGGAGGATGCACATGCCGTTTAAATTGCCGAAAGACCTAGTCATCATCTACTTCTCGCTCTTGTTTTTTGCTGTGGGCACCGGCCTTTACAGTGTTATTATGCCCGCCTACATTCGTGAGCTGGGAGCAAGTGCCGTAGAACTCGGCCTGCTTGGCGCCATTGCCATGGGGATAGGCGCTCTGGCCGCCTTGCCGGGCGGAATATGGACCGACCGTTACGAACGCAGGCGCCTGATGCTAATTGGCTGGGGGATGTGTATCCCTGCGCCTATAATTTTTGTCCTTGCCCCGCATTGGATGTGGTTGATTCCGGGGTACTTTTTGATCAACTTCTCGATGTTCAGCACTAACGCCATGCAGTCCTACATGACCTCGCGCAGTCTACCTAGTGAGCGCAGTTTCGTATTTGCCACAGTGCATTCTGCTTTCTCGGTGGGCATGATCTTTGCCCCTACCCTAGGTGGATTTTTGGCAGAACAATGGTCGATGCGCGCAACTTTCGCGGCAAGCCTGTTGTTTTATTTTTTGGCAACATGTATTCTGCTCAGATTATCGTCAAATCCTCCCACGGAGGGCACTGCAAGGGCGCCGCTACGGCTTGACCCCCGCATGTATCCTAGGCGTTTCTGGCTGCTTGTCCTCGTATTCGTATTTGTTTGGTACATTATGTTCTTGCCTTTTCATTTCAATACCCCTTATCTGCAGGATGTGGCAAGGCTGAGCCTATTGAGCATCGGGCTACTCGGTTCCGTTGCGGCGGTTGGCGGGGCACTGCTTGCTCCCTTGCTGGGACGACTAGCGGATAAGATTGGCACTTGGCGTGTATTGGGTGGGTGCCTGATTGTATTTGCCGCCACTTATATGGTGCAGCTCCTGCACCCGTCCCTGCCTGTGCTGGCTTTAGTGTTTTTCTTGCGTGGGGGGACAGGCGTGATGATGTCCTTGATGACAGCCTTAATCAGCGGTGCTGTGGATGAAACTACGCTGGGCATGAGCTTTGCCATGTACAACCTTACCACAGGGTTGGCGACCGCTGTCGCACCCTACACCGCAGGGTGGCTGTATACAGAGTCGGTCCATGCGCCTTTTGCGTTAGCGGTGGCACTGTCTGTCGTGCTGGGCGGAGCCATGCTTATGGGCCACCGCGTGAGAGCCTGCTAAACATCGCACATGCTGGAAGTTTTTTGCTCAACATGCGGGTTATCGTTTTCTTGTATGGCTTACTGCGAGTAAACTTGAGATTATTGGCTTGACAATACTTTATGAGATGGTCGTTCAGAAACTCGGAACCGTTATCGGTATGTATTGTCCATATCGGATATGGCCAGCTCATTAGTAGCTTCTTTAACTCGCGGTGCACACCCAACTGACCTCGCCCAAGTACGCTTCTTCTCCTGCTATAACCTGTGACTAAAGGGAGGCGCCTCCGTTATGCTCAACGAGGTCAGCCTCTAGGGCATCTGGGCGCATTTCACCCGAGTCATATCGCTCAATGGGAACCTAGGATTGCAGATGTATTTTCTTTCGCGGTGTGGACATGCACAGCTGCTTGGTCGAACTTGACTTGCGAAGCATCCTAGCTAAGGTAGGGCGGCTGATTTCTGAAAGAAGCTTTCGCACATCCGCGCCCAAATGAATCTCTCCGTGTTTCTCTAGGAGTTCTGCGGTTTGAAGAAGGGTTGGATGGAGCCGTTGGCACAGGGATAGTCGAGTGCCCTCCATACTAGAAGAGTTGACGGCAGGGCCGGAAAATACCGCGAAGAACGTTTGCGCCTAGTTTCTCCTCCTCGTTTCTACAATTATACTTAAAAGGTATTGCCCGTCAATCACCTTTAAGTTATTGATTTAAAAGATTTTTCATTCTTTCCGGGACGCCGTGATCCAGCACCACACGAGCACTCTGGGCTGGGGCAGGGTAGTACACTAGTCGGCGGGTCAGCGAAAAGGACTTTCTCTGCGCCAACACGTTATAATTCGCCGGGATTTTAGGTGTTTAGGCGTGCAGCTACTCTAGGGTTCGCCGAATAACCCTAGAGTCCTTGATAATACTGCGGTTACCTCCAAATGTGAGATAATAAGTGCAGACCCCCCCCGCATTTTGCAGTTGGAGGATAGCATGATAGACAAGATTGAGATCATCGAGCAGTATCGCGAAGAACTCGCCGCGTCGATGGCGAAGATGTTTAACTCCTGGGAAGAACTGTGGTTCGGCGGATTCACCGGAGGGGTCCCATACACTGCCGAAAGGGTGCACAAATGGCTCGGACGGATGAAAGCGATTGCCACTCTGACCGCGCTTGATCAGGGCCAACCGGTCGGCTTCCTATCGCTCTTATCCCACTGGCGCGATCCCGAGGCGGCCTATGTCGGAATTCTCGGTGTCTCGCCTAATGTCATAGGAAAGGGAGTCGGCAAGCGCCTCCTGCTACGCAGTAGTGCCATCGCCGCTCAACGCGGCTATCGCCGCGTCGATCTCAATACTTGGGCAGGGAACCTGAGCGCCGTCCCTTTGTACAAGAAGGCGGGATTTATGTGGCATCCGGAGGCTGAGTGGACCTATTTTCAAAATTATATTCCTGCGATTCTCAGCCACCCACTGTGCGTTCCTTTCTTTACGTCACATCCCGATTGGTATAGCCTGCTACAGCGCGAGCTGACCCAGGCCCCCGACGAGATGAAAGAGCAGGGGATGGATGTCTTCACCTACAACTTTGCCGCAGGAGAGGATCTGTTGCGAGTTACCATCGATATATACGCTCGCGGCATCACTGCTGTGGAGAGGGTCCTCACTGGAGAGCGCTTGCTAATCACTGCCCGCGTCGCTGAACATCTGGGTATATATGGGCTCCCGGCGATGTACACGCTGGAGATAGAGAACGGGACGAGCGAGGACCTCACCCTTTATGTCTCCTTGCAAGGCTTTCCGGGACTCTGCTTTGACAGTGAACCCGCGCTGGGTTTACGGGTGCCTACGGGTCGCTCTGCCGGATTGACCATCCCGTTCCACCTACAACCGACCGCGGAGCTGTATCGAAAGGACGTGAAATGCCCTGCTCTATCGGCGACGGTGCAAGCTGGCGAGCAGGAATTCACCCTTAACACCGGGCTGAAGATCAAGCCGGCGGCGGAAATCCACACACAGTTCGGAGAATGTCGCCTCATCCCCGGCGGGACAACCCCTCTTCCGGTGACCATCACCAGCAACGTTTCCACCGTGCTCCGCGGGAAGCTCTGTTTCGATCTTGCCGATCTTCCGCTCGCGGTGACACCCGCAGACAGCGAGATCGAAATCGAGCCGGAGGGGCTGGCCGGGGTTGTCGTTGAGATCGCCGCGGATGAAGGTCTGGCGCCGGGGACCTACGACCTGTGGGCTTGGCTCGACCTTACCACAGGAGAGGACATATCCCTTACCACACGCAGGTTCCGCATCCCTCTCTTTTGCGTCCCTGCGGGCGCGGTCGCTACTGGTGAAGATGACCGTAAACGAGAACTATTGATAGTCAGCGCCGACTATGCCGCCCGTCTCGCCCGAGAGGGTGGTGAGGTGAAGATCACGGTGCCCGGCAAGGCGCTGTCGGAGATCCATTTGGAGACGGAGATCGGCCCGCCCTTTGGTATTGATCCATTCAGTATGGCGGAGCGAGACATCCGTACAGAGACATCCGCTGTGGCGACCACCGTCTCTCTCATTGCCCTCCACCCTGAGCGGCCTCTTTGCGTAGAGACGCGCCTCGTCTTCCCACATAACTCCCCGCTGATTCACCATGAGACTTGGGTGACGAACCAAGGGAAGGACAAGCAGGAACTTCAACTGCGGATCGATAGCTATTCGTGGGCCAGTCTGTCGACTGGACGGGTGGTAATCCCGTTGGCGTCTGGCATTGTCCAAAATCCCATAGCGAGCGACCTCAGCGACTATCCCTCGATGCCCGACGATCCGCAGACTTTTGCTGAGAGCTGGCTGGCAGTGGAGGACAAAGCAGGGGCCAGCGGTCAGATATGGGACCCTGCTAATCTGGAAGAGGTGCAGATTGAGGGCGGGCGCATCGACCGTCTCGTCTACCGACCGATAACGCTAAACCCCGGTGAAGAGCGGAGGCTGTCCACGATTTGGCATATCACGCGGACGATCGACTGGCAGGCGGTCCGTCGGTTGTGGCAGGAGAAGGTCGCACGCCGCATCTCGCTGCCTAACGAGTCAGCTGCGCTCCCCGACCCGCTTCCCCTTTTGCGAATTGCCCCGCCGCCGATTATAGTTCCCCATCGCCAATCGACAAAGAGTGAGTTCACCCTTCATTACGCGGCGACGGCCCCGCTTTCCGGCCTACTTTCTGTAGAGCCGCCTTGGGGATGGTCGGCCGCTCTGCAACGCAAGAAGGCGTCTAAAAAGGCCGCTAAGATTAGGCTCGCTAAGATAACGAGGGCGAATTCGCCCGCGCTGCGCCTCGCACTTGCCCCCACAGAGACAGTCGCCGACAGGTTCGCTCTCTTCACTGGGCACCTGTGCTGGGGGACACCGGTGCAGGTGCGACAACCGTTCTCTGTCGTCGTCTTGGGCACCTCCCACGACAGGGTCGAGGTAACAAGCGGACGGGAAGAGGGCCACTCGGTCTTTCGGGTCACAAATGGTCTGCTCGAGTTCGCCGTCTCAGCTGACTACGGCGGGTGCCTCTTCTCGCTGAAAAACACGCGCGGCACCGAGCTACTTAGCTCCGCCTTTCCCACCGCCCAACCCAAAGAGTTTATGCAGAACTACTGGGGTGGGGTGCAGCCGATCATCGAGGGGGCGGATGAAAATCTCTTCCAGGCAAAGACGAACACGGAAAGCATGCAGGCCGACCTTTGTCAACAGGGTGACATCTGGAAGGGTGTGGAGATAAATTGGCAGGGCAAGGTGCAGCGTGATTGCCGCGGGCTACAGTTTGCGCTACGCTACCTGACCGCGCCGGGCAGCCCGCTCATCCTGATCGATTGGACGATCCACAATCCTACCACCGCACCCTTGCGGCTGATGTCCTTGTTAAGTGTCGACACCGCCTTGGAGAGAGGCCCGGGCACCTCCACTTTGCAGGCGCATTGGGGCGGTGCAATCACCAGTATTCGGCCCAGCCCGACCTTCACCGAGTTCACGCCTGACGGCAACTTCGCCTGGATGCGACGCGAAACAAGTGTAACAGAGCCGAGCGAAGGGTTGGCCCTCATCGCTACGGGGACGGCAGCGAAAATAGAGGCGAATTTACTCAGCACGAGCTGTTTCCTCTTCGGCTTCGAACCAGAGCTATGGCTTAAACCGGGGGAGAAGCGCAACTTACGGTACTGTATTTTCGTTGATCCAGAGGACAGTACTGTCCTTGAGCGACTGCAGCCGTTGCTGGAAGACCTCGAGTAAAAGCCCATAAGCCGAGACATGCGCTAGATACGTAAGCGTGAAATAACGGTTTCCCCAAGCCATTGACTAAGCGGCCTTAATAGGATATAGTTTTATAAAGCGTTGATGGAGAAAGATAAGCAATAACACCAGTACAGAGACGAGGGCCTTGGCTGAAAGCCCCGACGGTGCTGCAAATCTACCGCCTCCTGAGCTGCGGCCGTTGAGGCTTGCCGTATGCGCACGTTAAGCGTTTAAGTGGGGCTTGTGAATTTCGCCAAGATTGCAGTTCACGTGCCAACCAGGGTGGAACCGCGGGAGTTACTCCTCGTCCCTGCTGATGCAGTGGCACGGGGAGTTTTAGCTTTGTACAAGGACGATTACAGGAGGAAAAGAAATGCAGAGTATCAATGTGTTGCTTGACGATGGATCGCGCCGTGAAATGCCGTTAGGGTCAACCGCGCGTGAGTTGGCCCAGTCTATCAGCCCGCGCTTGGCCAGAGAAGCGGTAGCGGCGAAAGTAAACAGCCAAGTAGTTGATCTCGCGCGTGAACTTGTGCCGGACGCGCATGTTACCATCTTGACGCAAGATGCGCCAGAAGCGCTTGACGTACTGCGGCATACTGCGGCGCATGTGATGGCGCAAGCGGTTATCCGGCTGTTTCCTGAGGCTAAGCTCGGTATAGGCCCCAGCATCAAAGACGGGTTCTACTACGACTTTGCCGTTGCGGAAACATTCAAACCCGAAGACCTCGGGCGCATTGAGGCGGAGATGCGAAAGATTGTAGCGCAAAAGAGTCCCCTTACGCGGCATACAATCGATCGGGCCGAAGCGATAGCGATGTTTCGCAGCCAAAACGAGACGTTTAAAGTCGAGCTGATCGAGGATTTGCCCTTTGACGCGGAACTTACGTATTATCAGCACGACAACTTTTTGGACCTTTGCGCGGGACCGCATCTCCCCGATACGGGTTATGTCAAAGCCTTTAAACTGCTTTCGATTGCCGGCGCTTACTGGCGCGGTGATGAGAGACGGCCCATGTTGCAGCGCATCTATGGAACAGCCTTCTATAAACAGTCGGTTTTGGACGAGTACCTAATCCGCTTGGAGGAGGCGAAGAAGCGCGATCACCGCAAACTCGGCAGAGAACTAGACCTGTTTAGTCTACAAGAAGAGGCCCCTGGATTCCCCTTCTATCATCCTAAAGGGATGATCATCCGTAACGAGTTAGAGGACTTCTGGCGCAAAGAGCACCGCAAAGCGGGCTACCAAGAGATTCGTACCCCTATTATATTAAGCCGCGTCCTATGGGAGCGCTCCGGCCACTGGGCACACTACCGCGAGAATATGTACTTCACCAAAATTGATGAGCTCGACTACGCTGTTAAGCCCATGAACTGCCCGGGGTCCATGCTGGTTTACCGTAATGGCTTCCACAGCTATAAAGATTTGCCCCTCCGCTATTGCGAACTCGGCCTAGTACATCGGCACGAGCTGTCAGGCGTACTGCATGGCATGGCACGAGTGCGTGCCTTTACGCAAGATGACTCCCATATCTTTATGACGCCTTCCCAAATTGAGGATGAAGTGGCAAGGGTTATCGCTCTAGTCCACAAGTTCTATACTATATTTGGCCTTAAGTACAGGGTAGAGCTTTCCACTCGCCCGGAAAAGGCCATGGGGGACATCGCGGTTTGGAATATTGCCGAAGCGGCATTGGAGAACGTGCTCAAGGCAAAAGGCATTAACTACAAGCTTAACCCCGGCGATGGCGCGTTTTATGGCCCGAAGATTGACTTTCACATTGAGGATAGTATCGGGCGTAGCTGGCAGTGCGCCACCATCCAGCTAGACTTTCAGATGCCCGAGAAGTTTGACCTCACGTATATCGGCGAAGATGGCGATAAGCATCGCCCGGTCGTCATTCACCGCGTCCTTTATGGTGCCATCGAACGTTTTATCGCCATGCTGATCGAAAATTTCGCCGGCGCTTTCCCATTGTGGTTATCGCCGGTGCAGGCTGTGGTTTTGCCGATAACCGACCGTGCGCGTGCGTATGCGGAGCGGGTGGTGGCAGAGCTTGAGGAGGCTGGCATTCGCGCCCAGCTCGATGCCCGCAATGAAAAGATCGGCTTTAAGATCCGCGCGGCGCAGATACAGAAAGTGCCGTACATGCTGGTAATCGGTGATAAGGAAGTGCAAGAAGGCACACTTGCCGTGCGCACGCGCGAAGGCGGAGATCGCGGCACCTCGCCTGTAGCTGAAGTAATCGCGACTCTAGTGCAACAGATCAAGGAAAAAACATAAAGGAGCAATGGAAAATGGCCATAGTACACGTTTCTATTACGCCGATCGGCACGGGCAACACCAGCATTAGCCCCTACGTTGCGGCTTGTCACACCGTGCTGCGCGCCAAACTCGGGCTTAAATGGCAGCTAACCCCTATGGGTACTATTATTGAAGGCGAACTTAGCGAAATATTGGCCGTTATCGAAGAAATGCATGAAGTGCCTTTTACACACGGCGCCTTGCGCGTCTCAACGCAGATTAAGATCGACGATCGGCGTGACAAGCACGCCACTATGGCCGCCAAAATAGAGTCAGTGGAGGCAAAGCTGTAGTGCTAAGCGGGGCAATTTCTAACGCTTGACAGCTGTGCGCCTGTCGGCGTATAATCGACGCGAACAAAGAAGGAGCCATCCGCTTCTCACCTCGTCGACGTTTCGGCAGGTTAATAGTGCGCAGTTTTGCTGTGGTGCTTAGAGCGGGTGAGTTTCACCCGCTTCTTGTGTTTCTGTGAATTTGCGCATGTCGCGAATTCAATCTAGAGGAGGTGGATACCCCATTAACAAAGACGCAAAGACTGTTGAGCCACAAGTAAATGAGGACATTCGAGCCCGGGAAGTTCGTCTTATTGACGAAAATGGTGTGCAGTTGGGCATCAAGCTGTTCCGCGAGGCCTTGCGTATAGCGCAAGACCGGGGCTTAGACCTTGTAAACGTGGCCCCAACGGCCAAACCCGTAGTCTGCAGGATTATGGACTACGGTAAGTTTAAGTACGAGCAGAGCAAAAAGGATCGCGAAGCGCGGAAAAAACAACACGTCATCAACGTCAAGGAACTGACTTTTAGCCCTAACATTGATGACCATGACTTAGAAACTAAAGCCCGTGCCGCGACTCAGTTCCTGAAAGACGGGGATCGCGTAAAGGTCACGGTGAGGTTTAGGGGACGCGAAGTTTCGCACGCCGAGCGCGGCAGACAGGTGCTCACGGCTTTTTACAAGCTAGTACAGGACTTATCTACTATCGACCGCGAGCCGAGGCTGGAGGGGCGGAACATGAGCATGTTCCTAAACGCCAAGAAACAACAGAGTTAATAAAAAACAAAAAATCCAAGGAAAAAGGATTGCCGCAACCACGGAAATTCAAGAGGAGGGGCACACCATGCCAAAGGTTAAGACGCATCGCGGCGCCGCCAAGCGGTTTAAAATTACCGGCACCGGCAAGGCGCTAAGGCGCAGCAATATGAAAAACCATCTCAATGAAGCCAAGACTTCCAAGCGTCTGCGTAACCTCCGCAAGACGCACCTTGTACACGCGACCGACATGGGTCGCCTCAAGCAGCTTATTCCCTACAAGTTTTAGCTATACAAAACACCGAGGAGGAACCACCATGGCACGTGTAAAGAAGGGCGTCACCGCCCGTGCTCGTCATAAGAAGATTCTCAAGTTGGCTAAAGGTTATTGGGGAGCCAAAAGCAAGCGATTCAAAGTAGCTAATGAACAGGTCATGAAGGCGCTTTACTACGCTTTTCGCGACCGGAGGCGTAAGAAGCGTGATTTTCGCAGGTTGTGGATCACGCGTATCAATGCAGCCGCACGTATCAACGGCATGTCCTACAGCAGACTTATGAACGGTCTGAAGATAGCAGGTGTCGTCCTGAACCGCAAGACGCTTTCGGATCTTGCTGTACGTGAGCCAGCCTCATTTGGTGAGTTAGTCACTCTGGCTAAACAGCAGTTCCACCCTTAAAAGTGCACAGCCGTCAGCGTAGGGTTGCCTAGTTGCAAAGTGAGGGGGTACTATGAAGCTCGCGTTCTCACGCCTGAGCCCCGCGCAAATTCTGGCGCTTACCTTTCTTGGTCTGATTTTGACAGGTACCGCTCTGCTGATGTTGCCGTGGGCCTCAACGGAGGCCCCCGTTGGCTTTGTTGACGCTCTGTTTACAGCGACATCAGCGGTATGTGTGACTGGCCTTACAGTAGTGGATACCGGCACCCGCTACACTTTTTTCGGTCAGTTCGTGATTTTGCTACTTATCCAGTTTGGGGGTTTAGGCCTTATGACCATGGCCACGATGGTAGCCATGGTTCTTGGTAAGCAAGTGACCTTTCGCGAACGGCTGATTATCCAAGAAGCATTCAACCAGTTTACGCTGGAGGGCATGGTGAAGTTAGCCCGTTACGTCCTGTTGGCCACGCTCATCATACAGTCTGCAGCGGCCACAATTCTGTTCATCCGCTTCCAACCGCAGTTTGGCACATCACGGGGGCTGTGGTACGCAGTGTTTCACAGCGTGTCTGCCTTTTGCAACGCCGGATTCGACCTATTTGACAATTTTCGCAGTTTAGAGCAGTTCACTTCGGATATTACTGTGAACGTGGTAATCATGTTCCTGATAATTTTGGGCGGCATAGGGTTCAGCGTACTGGCGGATCTCTACTCCAAACGCAGCCTTAAGAACCTTGCGCTGCACAGCGAAGTCGTACTTAAAGTGACAGCGTTGCTCATTATTATCCCGGCCGTTCTAATCGGCATAATGGAGTGGAATGGCGCCCTCGCTGATTACGACCTTACCGGTCGTGTGCTAGGATCCCTGTTCACAGCGATCACGCCGCGTACTGCCGGCTTTAACACGGTGCCTACAGGCGCGCTTAGCGAGGCCACGGCTTTGCTTGTGATCGTGCTGATGTTTATCGGGGCATCGCCGGCATCTACCGGCGGCGGCATTAAGACGACCACCTTTACCATGGTAGTTCTTACCGTAGTTGCGGCAGTGCGGGGGCAAGGAGATGTGATCATACGTGGTCGGCGAATCGGTCACGCTATCGCTATTAAGTGTCTGACCATCGCGGCCATTTCACTCGCTTTGGTGCTCACCACCACCTTTATTTTGCTGTTGACAGAAGACGCCTCGTTCTTAGATACTCTTTTCGAAGCGGTTTCTGCGTTCGGTACTGTGGGCTTAAGCCGCGGTATCACTTCCACGCTCAGTACCGTTGGCCGCCTAGTCCTTGCACTCACTATGTTCGCCGGTCGGGTAGGGCCTTTGACATTGGTGCTAGCAATAATTGCTAAACCAGACCCATGTGCGGCATCAGTGCGTTACCCCGAAGGGAAAATAATCGTAGGTTAGAGGAGTAAGTTGATTATGAAACAGTTCGCGGTGATTGGGTTAGGGCGATTTGGGTCGAGTGTAGCTAGGACACTTCATGCTGCAGGATATCAAGTGCTTGGCATTGACGAATCTGAAGAGCGCGTGCGCCACAATCTAGACAACTGCACTCGCGCGGTAGAGGCTGACGCAACAGATGAGCAAGCCTTGCGCGCCATCGGTATCCGCAACTTTGACACGGTCATAGTGGGGGTAGGGGGCGATATTCAGGCTAGCATTCTTGTCACGCTTATGCTTAAAGAGCTTGGAGTAAAACATGTGCTGGCCAAGGCACAGAGCGAGCTGCATGGACGGGTACTCTACAAAATCGGCGCTGACCGCGTAGTTTTCCCCGAGCGTGATATGGGTAGCCGCGTAGCTAAGAGTCTTGCCGCCACAAATATTTTAGAGTACATTGAACTTGCCCCTGATATCAGTATCCTAGAGTTCATGGTGGGGCCCGCCATGGTGGGGCATAGTCTGCGCCAGCTTGATTTCCGCAATAAGTACCAGGCCAACATCATTGCCGTGAAACGGGGGGACGAGCTTAGCTTAGCGCTTAAAGCAGATGAGAAAATCGAAGCGGGCGACGTGTTAGTAGTGGTGGGCAAGAATGACGACCTCAAGCGCTTAGAGCGCTCTTAACTTGAAGCCTGCGACTGTAACCTCCCCTGATAATCGCTGGGTGCGCCTAGTGCGTAGCCTTGGCACGGCGCAAGGACGGGACAAGCAGCGTGCCTTTGTAGTTGAAGGGGTGCGGTCAGTGCGCGAAGCGGTGGAGTCCGAGCAGACAGCAGTTGTTCTAGTAGACAATAACTCTTGGCATGATGCCGGTATAGCCGAGTTGGTGCAAGCACATGCAGACACCAGACTGCAGGTCGTATGCGTTGCCACCGAAATATTCGTGACGTTGTGTGATACTAAGACCCCACAGGGTGTGCTGGCTGTGGTAAGAGATATCGCTACGTCCCTAGATAACGTGCTATCGCGCAACCCGAGGCTGTTAGTGGTGTCATGTGCACTGCAAGACCCTGGAAATATGGGCACTCTCCTCCGCCTAGCGGACGCGGTTGGTGCGGGTGCATTCGTGTCCCTGCGCGGCAGCGTCGATATATATAATCCCAAAGTAGTACGCGCCGCGATGGGTTCGCATTTCCATCTGCCGGTCTGCCGGGATGTGGACGGCCACTCACTGCTCAGCGCATTGCTCCAAGCAGGCTATAATATAGTCGCTGCCGATGCGAGGGGTGAAACGACGCACTTTGATCGGGAGTATAAGCAGCCTTTAGCGGTGGTCTTTGGCAATGAGGGCAGTGGGTTGGCCTCGCCTTGGCGAGAGCAGGCTGAGCTTGTGCGTATTCCGATGCCCGGTAGAGCAGAATCTCTCAATGTAGGAGTAGCTGCAGGTGTATTGCTATACGAAATTCTCGGACAATGGCGCAGAACAGCCTTCACGCCTCCTTGTAGGTGATGCTTTTCCATGCTATACTTCCTCTAAGAGAAACGAGAGGGTGTGTCTGCGTGAGGGTGTTGACCGCCGCTTTTTACTGGAGGTTGTTTGAAAGTACGGGCTCTGTTGTCGCTTATCTAATGTACAGAAAGTTAGTCTTCAACTAGGACGCAAGACGGAGTCCGGTAGTTGTCGAGAGTGCCGCGAGTTGACCTCGTCCCTACAGGGGTGGGGTCACTTTTCTTAAAGGGGTACAGGGACGCCTGCGGGAGAACTATCCACGAAGTACACAAAGGGACACTAAGAATGGCACAGTTGAACTTGAACAAGAAGTCTAGAACCCCTTAGTGCTACTTCGTGTTCTTAGTGGATAAAATCAGTTCCGAAACACGTAGGCAGTGACAAGGGAGGAAGCAAAGTGGAGTTAATGGAGAAGCTTAGACATTTGTCCGAGGTCATTCCGGCGAAAATTGCCGTGCTAGACAACGTAGCCGCGCTGGAGGAACTGCGCGTCAGTGTTTTGGGCAAAAAAGGCGAGCTTACGGCTATACTGCGCGGCATGGGTGCGCTTAACCCCACAGATCGCCCACGTGTCGGGCAGCTGGCTAATGAAGTGCGGGACCAGATCGAGGCTGCGCTTGAGGATAAGAAAACTGCGTTGACAGCAACGGAACTGGTACACAAGCAGCAGCAGGAGCGCATCGACGTGACTCTCCCCGGCAGGCAGATATACCACGCCCATGTTCATCCTCTCAGCCGCATTATTGACGAAGCCACAGAGATTTTTTTAGGGCTAGGCTTTAGCGTTGCCGAAGGGCCGGAAATCGAGAGCGAGTACTATAACTTCGAAGCACTCAATGTGCCGCCGCTGCATCCCGCGCGCGATATGCAAGATTCCTTCTACTTACGTGAGGGATGGGTGATGCGGACGCAGACTTCGCCTGTGCAAGTTCGCGTTATGCAAGCGCTAAGCCCGCATCACCCTATTCGCATCATCAGCCCAGGCAAAGTGTATCGCCGCGACGACGACGCCACGCATTCCCCTATGTTTCACCAAATTGAGGGCTTGGTGATCGACAAAGGCGTTAGCCTAGCCCACCTAAAATCTATACTCTTGATGTTTGCGCGGCAGATGTTTGGCGCCGAGCGCGAGATTAGACTACGTCCGAGTTATTTTCCCTTTACGGAGCCTAGTGCCGAGGTCGACGTTTCGTGCGGTACGTGTGGGGGGCGAGGGTGTAGGGTATGCAAGGGCACCGGCTGGGTAGAAATCCTCGGTTGCGGTATGGTGCACCCTTCGGTGCTCAGTATGTCAGGCTATGATCCAGAAGTAGTCAGCGGGTTTGCTTTTGGCATGGGGGTGGAGCGCATCGCCATGCTCAAATACAACGTGGATGACTTGCGTCACTTTTTTGTAAATGACTACAGATTTATCCGGCAGTTCTAGGAGGTGAGGGCATGAAGGTGTCCTTGGATTGGCTAAAGCAGATCATCGCTGTAGAGCAAACAGCGACTGAAATTGCCGCGATGTTGACGCACGCGGGCATCGCGGTAGACGCAGTGAATAAGGTGAGCCTCGCTAGCGAACAAGCGGATGAGCTCTTTAACGATGAAGTATTGGAATTAGACTTGACCCCTAATCGCGCTGACTGCCAAAGCATACTGGGAGTAGCTTACGAAGTGGCAGCACTTACCGGCAAAACGGTAGCTCTGCCGGATGGCGTTAGTGTTGGCACAGCCTTGGCCAGCAGCCCGCATCTGTCTGTGGAAGTTCAGGCCCCCAGCCTCTGCAGCGGGTATCTGGGGTTAGTCCTAGATGTGTCCCTAGGAGAGTCTCCCATATGGCTAAAAAATCGGCTGGAGAGCGTGGGTCTGCGCCCGGTGAACAACGTGGTAGATATAACAAATTTCGTAATGTGGGAGATGGGTCAGCCTTTACATGCTTTTGACTATGATCGCATAGCGGGGAAGCGCTTGACTATCCGCGAGAGTGTGATGGGTGAAAGCATCACGCTAATTGACGGTGCAGCGCGAGAACTGCCACAAGGGGCACTAGTTATTGCCGACGATAAGTGTGCATTGGCCATTGCAGGTGTGATGGGAGGGCAAGGCTCCGAAGTCTCGGGGAGCACGCGGCGCATTGTGCTGGAGTCGGCGCTGTTTGATCGCACTAGCATTAGGCGTACCGCACGCGCCCTCGGACTGCGCACAGAGGCTTCGTTGCGGTTTGACAAAGGCGTAGACCCTAGCGGCATCAAGGGGGCATTGCAACGCGCAGTCCACCTGTTTCAATCGCTTGGTGTAGGGCAAATTTTAGGCGAGTGCGTAGGTGTCGAGCCCGTCTATTGCTCCTATCGACACGTCTCATTACGGCCGGAACGCGCAAACTCCTTGTTAGGAATTGACCTTAGGCCAGCGGAAATGGACACAATTCTCATGCGATTAGGTATGCCGACAGAAGTACATGGTGATTGTCGCGTGGTCTCTGTTCCCTCCCGACGTGGCGACATCACACAGGAAGTCGACTTAGTCGAAGAGATCGGGCGCATGCATGGCTTTCACAATGTGCCAATCAGCACCTTGCGCGGGGATGTAACACAGGGGAGGTTGACGGAAGATCAGCGCATGTCGCGGTCCTTGCGGCGCACGCTGCTTTCACTAGGCGTGGACGAAGTAATAACCGCAAGCTTTTATGACCCAGACAACGCAATAAAGTTTATGCTGCCAGAACGCCACGCTTTTCGTTCTGCCGTCGCGCTCGCCAACCCACTTAGCCGCGACAGAAGCGAGCTTAGGCCCACGCTTATGCCCAGTATGGTGGGGGTGCTTGGCTATAACCAAGTGCGCCAAGTCAGTGGCATGTCCTTGTTTGAGCTAGGAACAGTGTACTTACCCCATGCGGATAAACCCTTGGAGCAGCAAAATCTTTGTCTGGGTGCGTTTGGCGTGCGTGAGGGCAATTGGATAGAGCAGAGCGCTCACCTAGACTTCTTTTACCTCAAGGGATTAGTGGAAGTGTTGCTGCCGGGTGCGCAGTATATCGCGAGTCAAGAGCCTTTCCTTCACCTCACGCGTCAAGCGGAGATCTGGCATGCGGGAACTAGCGTGGGGTACATAGGTGAAATTCACCCCCTGATAGGGCTTAAAGAGAGAACCGTAGTGGCCGAAATTGCTGTCGCTAGCATCTTACATTCTCTGTTCGGTAAACCGCTTTATCGTGGCATAAGCAGTAGCATAGCGGTAAAGCGGGATATCGCGTTCGTAGTAGACGAGAGCATCAGTGCCGCGGATATTCTCGCAAGTATCCGTCAAGCTGGCGGTGAACGGCTTTCGTCCGCCACTCTGTTTGATGTGTATGTCGGGAGCAGCACACCGCTAGGCTCCCGTAGTATAGCGATTCGCTTGGAGTTTGTTCCGCTTGGCGGTACGAGTTTTACTGAAGCGGAGCTAAGCGTTATGCTGGGAAAAATCCGAAGTGAGCTGGAGCTTGCTTTTGGCGTAACTTGGCGAGCATAAGCAGGATTTCGCCGATGCGGATAGTACGTCTATGAAAAGGGAGGCAGCGGCGGTGGAGGAAAGGGAGACTGTGAAACTAGACATCTATGGACAGACTCTGCAATTACGTTCAGCTGCGCCTGCTGAACTCCTGCGCCTTGCTCGCGTCATTGACAAGCGTATGCGGGAATATGCTGAGCAGTATGAGCGGATCAGCGTGACCCAGCTTGCGATTTTAGCGGCTTTGAGCGTAGCCCGTGAGGCGGCTGAGACCGAACGAGAACGAGTGGAGCTAATACGACGTGTCAGTGTATTGGAGCAGCGAATAGCGCTCCTTGATCAGTTCGAATCAAGCCAGTCCCGACACTAAAGGAGGAGGCAGGCGTGAACTTTAACGCGCTAGACTACGGTCTCTTGCTCGTCATTGGCTTTTTTGCCGTAATGGGGGGCAGTCGCGGCCTAGTGCGGCAGCTCTTTGACCTAGCGGCATGGGCCTTATCCCTCTATTTAGCCTTCCTGCTAGGTCCAACTGCGGCAGGTGAACTTAATCGCCTTTTTGCGCTGGATACTTATCTCAACCAAGCGCTGGGCCCTTTGTGGGGCAATTTTAACGTGGGCGCGTCAGCGGTAAACGCACTTGGCTTTCTCGCTGTGCTGATCGTTGTGAAGCTGGTGGTTGAACTTGTCGCCATCATGGCGGATTTCCTAGCTAACCTCCCCATCATTGGCACGTTTAACCGGGTGGGGGGCGTAGCCTTTGGCTTGGCCAAGGGAGTAGTCATCGTCTTTGTGATCTCCGCGTTGCTTACCGCGTTGCCGATGGGGCAGTTCTCCGCTTATGTTGAGAACTCGCGTGTAGTCAGTGCCGTTTTAGGCCTTAGCCCCGCACTTACCGCCCAAATATGGGGCATCATCAGGTGAAGCAAAAGAGAAGAAAAAGGGAAGCAAAAGGGACGGAGC
>DBBC01000096.1:0-12563 GCA_002292025.1 Firmicutes bacterium UBA994 | reverse complement strand
ACTTCACGCTATTCCCTCACTTGAAAAGGGACGGAAGCAAAAGGGACGGAGCCTTTTGCTTCACCTCGTCCTTGAGGGAAGTGAATTTGGATGAATGAACGCACCCTGCGGGTGCTAGAGCTAGACAAAATTAAGGTCATGCTTAAAAAACATGTCTCGTCAGGACTAGGGCATGAGCAGGTAGAAGGGTTACTGCCGATTACGGAGCCAAAGGAAATCTGCCGTCTCTTAGACGAGACAGCAGAGGCGCGCACTGTAGTCTGTACGGAGGAGTTTTCCCTGCGAGGGTTAACAGATGTCCGCCCTGCGGTGCGTCGCGCAGCCATAGGCTCGGTGGTCAGTGGAGAGGAACTGTGGCGTTTAGCGGCCGCGCTGGCGGCGCTGCGGCGAGCGCATCGTTTTTTCGCCGAGCGTGCCACCTTGTACCCTCGCTTAGCCGTGCATGCCGCACGGCTGGTTCCTTTACGCAATTTGGAAGAAGACATTTTAGCAGCGATTAGCGAAGATGGGGAAGTGCTCGACCGTGCCAGCATTGAGCTGCAGCGTTTGCGTTCCGGCATTAAAGATACACAGCGGGAAATAAAGCAAAAGCTAGATGGGATGCTGCGGTCCTCCGTCGTGCAGAAGTACCTGCAGGAGGTTTTGGTGACGGTACGTGGAGAACGCTATGTCTTGCCGGTAAAAGCGGAATACAGAGCACAGATTAAAGGCATTATCCATGACCAGTCCGCGAGCGGCGCAACGCTGTTCATTGAGCCGATGGCAATTGTGGAAATAAATAACAAACTTCGCCAGTACCAGGCGGCGGAAAGCCAAGAAGTGGAGCGTGTCTTGCGGGAACTCAGCGCGAGTGTAGCCAAGCAGTCACAGTTAATTACCCAAGACCTTGAGATCATCGGGTGGCTCGATTTTTCGCTTGCCAAAGGTAACCTGAGTTACCAAATGCGCGCGGTGAGACCTGTTCTAAGCTACGATAGTACCCTTAGTTTCAAGCAGGCCAGACACCCTCTTATCCCAAGTTCTGAGGTAAGACCGATCGACGTACGTTTAGGGCAGAGCTTTTCGGTGCTGTTGGTTACCGGCCCAAACACGGGCGGCAAGACGGTTACGCTCAAGACAATTGGCCTGCTTACCCTTATGGCGCAGTGTGGTTTGCACATTCCGGCAGCGGAAGGTAGCCAAGTCGGAGTCTACAAGAGCGTCTATGCTGACATTGGTGACGAACAGAGCATAGAGCAGAGCCTCAGCACCTTCTCTTCGCATATGACCAATATTGTTCAGATCATCAATGTAGCTGATCACGCATCCTTAGTGCTCTTAGATGAGCTGGGCGCAGGCACTGACCCCACGGAAGGGGCGGCCTTGGCCATGGGGATTATCGACGCATTCCTAGCTAGGGGTGCACACGTAGTGGCTACTACTCACTACAGCGAACTTAAGGCCTATGCACATACCAGACGCGGCGTGCAAAACGCCAGCATGGAGTTTGACGTAGAAACCCTGCGGCCTACATTTAGCCTTACTATCGGTCTTCCCGGCAAGAGTAATGCCTTTGAGATTTCTGCGCGTCTAGGACTTGATACAAACGTAATAGAGGGTGCACGCCGCTATCTCACGCATGAAGCTATAAGAGTCGAAGACCTAATCCGTGGGCTGGAGGCAAGCCGCAAGGAAGCCGATGAGGCGCTAAGACAAGCATTTATTAAGCAGCGCCAAGCAGAAGCACGGTTGCAGGAGGCAGAGCAGCAAGCTAAGATGCAACAAGAAAGGGCACGTGAGGTGCAAAAACGCGCAGTCGAAGAGGCCAAAGCTTTGGTTCGTCGAGCTAAGCACGAGATGGATGCCCTGATTGAGACCTTACGGCAAGCCGAGAAGGAAGGAGCAACACAGGAACTCACTCAGACATTCGAGCAAGTGAGACAGCGCCAGCGTGATCTCGTGCGAGAAATTGGCGAGCAAGGTGAGGTAGAAATCGCGCCGACCGCCCTACAGCCACTAGGCGAGAAAATCGCCGTGGGGGACGAGGTGTTTATCATGCATCTTAACCAGCGAGGGAAAATTTTAGAAGTGATGGCCGGCGGGGGTGCCATTGTGCAGTTAGGTGCTCTGCGTACGCAGGTAGACGCTAAGTATCTGCGCAAAACCAACGCACCAAAACAGCCGACGAATATTGAGCGCGCCGGGTTTCACACCGTGGACTTCGCCGACCATAATATTAAACTAGAGCTAGACCTGAGGGGACACACCGTAGAAGAAGGCGTGCAAGAAGTTGACAAGTACCTTGACAGCGCGCTTTTACGGGGCCTTGGACAGGTGCACATAATCCACGGCAAAGGGACAGGCGCTCTGCGGGAGGGCATCCGAGATTTTCTTAGCGGTCATCCGGCGGTAAAAAGCTTTCGCTTAGGCCAAGCCAATGAAGGTGGCTCAGGGGTAACGGTAGTAGAACTTAAGCGATAGAATGAGTTTATTGACCGCTCGGGGGAGGCGGGCTGCCGTTGACTTTTGGTGCAAGGTGTATGGGGCATTGCTCAAATGGAACCTGCTTGTTGTGGTCACGGGGGTGCAACCTATTGCCTGCCACGTCAAACACCTCGGCGTACGGCTCACGGCGCACGCGAAGCTGCATCACGACTGTGGCGGGCGGGCAGTATGGCCCAGCCAGCGCGTTAGACTCGGTACAAATAGCAACCAAGACGTGCATATCACAGGGGTTGCCCGGACGTGGCTCCGTGCCACGCACAAACCAATCGTAGCCTATATCCTCGGCAGGTGTAAGAGGTGACGGGTATTTACCGGACACGCGGGCCAATCTCTCCCGCACCAACCCGAGCCGGCGTGGGGGTCCAAAAATACCGTACTCCTCGTACCATTCGGAGGGGAAAGTAGGGAGCGCCGTCACACCTAGGGCGCTATAATAATAGGTCAAAGTACGCCCGAAAATGGCGGTCGCTGTGCCGCTGCCTACGGCGTTAGGTCCGCTGCTCGGCATGCCGCCACGCGCAAAGTTGTCCGTCACTGGCCCGGCAGTAGTGTGTATTTGTCTCTCTTGCGCAGGCCTAGGTGCATTGGTTTTGGAGTCAATCTGGGGTGTGCCGGTACTACTGGTATCATGCCCCAACCATATGCCTCCGGTAAATTGGGGATTGTACCCAAAAAACAGGGCGTCCATGTTATGGTCAGTAGTGCCCGTTTTGCCCGATACCTCACCGGTAAAGCGACCCATCGTAGCACCGCGTAAGCCAAAGTGGCCCGTTCCTGTCACCCCACCCTGCACTTCCACGGTGCCGCGCATCAGGTCAGTCATTAGCCAAGCTATTTGCTCGCTGACGACAACTCTCCGTTTTGGAGGACGCGCTTCGTACAACACGGTGCCTGTGCGCGAGGTAATGCGCACGAGGGAGTTTGGCTCGACGTACACGCCACGATTATTAAAGACATTATAGGCCGCTACCATTTCATGGAGTGTCAACCCGCGTGTCAACCCCCCCAGCAAGGAAGCGACGTGCCCGTCTTGTCGTTCGCCGCTCCTGACAAAGCTGAGGCCTAAGGTTTCGGCCCAATCCAAGGATCTCTGTACACCCAAGGCGTGCCCCAAACGGACAGCCATCACGTTATACGAACGCGCCATACCCTCTCTAAACGATGTATGTCCGTAGAACATGTTGGCGGCAAAGTTGCGAAATATGTGTGGTTCGGCCGGATTAATTACGTTTGGGAAGACAATAGGGGCATCGTCAACCGCACTGGCGACGGTGTAACCGCCAATTGCTAGCGCCGGACCGTACACTACCAGCGGTTTAATGGCTGATCCGGGTTGATTCTGAATTTCTGAAACACGATTATCACCTAGACGCCCGAGCATATCCCGTCCGCCTAACCAAACGCGGATGGCGCCGCTGCTAGGCTCGATAAACAGGGCAGAAACCTGTGGTTGCAGTCCGGCCAGCTGCAGGACACCTTCGGGGTTTTCTCGTGTACGCACCCGTTCCATACGCGCCCACTCAAAATCCTCTGCCTGTGCAGCCCGCCTAATTGCCGGGTTAGGGTCATGTAGCCGGGCGTGGCGCCGCAGTCGTGCCAATACACCGTCGGGTTGAGTAAGGATCGCGAGCGCAGCTCGCTCTGCAGCTCTTTGCATAGTCAAATCCAGTGTGGTGTGAATCGTAAGGCCGCCTCTGTGGATGTAGTCGCTGGCAGCTGAGCGGTCCATGCGTTGATTCTCAACCAACCAATCCTCCACTTGTTGGGTAATATGGTCGACAAAATACATATCCAAGCTAGCCTCAGGCGTCTCCGCTCTGGCTCGCGTCAGCGCAATAGGCGTGTTAAGGGCCGACTGATGCTCCTCTTGCGTTATGCGCCCATGCCGCAACATTTGACTGAGAACCAGCCGTTTTCGTTGCAACGCCGCTTCCATATTTCCTTCGCGTGGACGCCAAGCATTAGGGGATGGGATGAGCCCTACCAGCAGGGCGCTCTCAGCCAGCGTGAGCTCGGATACATCTTTGCCAAAGTATTGCTGTGCTGCGGCCTGAAACCCATGCGCGGCGCCGCCCAAGAAAATCTCGTTAAGGTAGACCTCGAGGATTTCAGCCTTGGTGTATTTTTGTTCAATGCGAAACGCGACATAGATTTCCTGCACCTTGCGCCTAATGCTAAAGCGAAGGTCTTGCAAAATGCGATTGCGCGCCACCTGTTGCGTAATTGTACTGCCCCCTTGGCGATCTTGACCGGTCGCAGTTAGCCACAAGGCGCGTAAAAAATCGCGGGGGGAAAAGCCGAAGTGGTCGTAGAAACGGATGTCTTCCATGACTACGACGGCGTCGACCACATGCTGCGGGATACGCTCTAGCGGCACGCTCATGCGATGTTGTACAGCGTGTAGTTGCGTGATGACTGTACCATGTACATCCAGTATGGTTGAACTTTCTGCCGGGACCGTTTCCGAAAGTGACGGAGGCCCTAAGTCACGCACTAAAGAGTATACATAGACAAGCCCTGAGGCTAGTACGAGGCAGGCCATGATAACGGTCCAATACAGCGCCATCAAAAACACTTGTTTTCTAGGTCGCCTAGGCTTAACTGAAAGTTTCTTGGCCATTTGCTGCCCCCCTTTGTACTTATAAGTGAATTTGCCGCACCAAGTTTTTCCCTAGGAACTTGTGCACCCGCAAATTTATTATACCATCACTGCAAAGAGTATCATACTCGGGGGATTCCCGCCTCCTAAGGGCTAAAAAGCGCATGTGACCGAGGATACCACCCCCGCGCTTATATCTCTAGCAGGAATTAGCTCCGGGACGGCGAAGAGAACATTGCTTGGAGGGGGACACGCGTTGCGCATTGAAGATATTTTCGGCATGGAGGGCCCAATCGCCAAGCAGCATGCAACTTATGAAGCTAGGCGACAACAGGTGAGCATGGCCAACGCCGTTGCAAATGCACTTTCCTTAAATCGGCACCTAGTGGTGCAAGCAGGCACCGGGTTAGGCAAGACTTTCGGCTACTTGGTTCCAGCCATCATACATGCGCGCACCACGAAGAGACGCATTCTCATCTCCACCAAGACGCTGAATCTACAGGAACAGATTTTTAAGAAAGATATTCCCTTCTTGCAGCGCGCGCTCAGTAGGCGCTTGCCCTTTGTAGCAGTACTTGCCAAAGGCCGCGGCAACTTCATCTGTCGCCGCAAAATGGAGAATATCAGGGCTTTCGATAGGGGCTTGCTGACGCAGGCTAGCCATATCCAAGAGCTCCAAGAGATGCAGCGGCGACTTGACGATAAGGCATTTACAGGTGATCGCGAGTGCCTGCCGTTTTACCCCGCGCAGGACTTATGGCAACACGTATGCGGGGAAGGGGAAAACTGTCTGCGGCGAGTATGCCCATTCTTCGGCGACTGCTTTTACTATATTGCGCGACGCGCTCAAGCTCAGGCCGACATCGTGGTCGTAAACCACGCGTTGTTCTTTGCCGACCTTGCGGTGCGCAAGGATGCCGGGTTCCTGCACGAGCAGGCAGTGCTCGAAGACTATGACGCCGTAGTTTTTGATGAAGCGCACAATCTTGAAGATGTGGCTACGGATTTTTTTAGTCGCCGTGTAACCCCGGGCGATATACGACGCACAACTGCGGCAGTTAGCGCAAATCTACGAGGCATACTGGTGTCCGACAACGCCGAGTCAGGGCGCCTAGTCGAGGCGTTAGTGCAAAAGTTGATTTACGAAGCTGACTTCTTTTTCCTGCAGTTTGACAAGGCTTTCCGCCTCATGCCTAGTGATAGGTATCCCCATGTATTGAAACCGCATCTTGTGGAGTTAACCAAGGCGCTAGCTGAGCTCACGGCGGGAGCAAATGAAGAGCAGGCGGCATTAGGTGCGCAACTATGTCAACGCCTTACCCGCATTGACGACAACCTAGAGTTTATCCTAGAGAGGAGAGGCGGTGATGAGGAGCACGCCTATTGGGTCGAGGCAGGGGAAGAAGGGGTAGCGCTAGTTTCTGCGCCTGTGTCCATGGAAGCAGACCTGCGAGAGCACATTTTCGCACGCATCCCAGCCGTAATTTTGACGTCAGCAACGCTATCTTCTGTTTTGCTTAGGCGCGTTGGGCTCGACAAATGCGACATGATGCGTCTTGACTCGCCGTTTGATTACGTCAAAAATGCCTTGCTTTATCTGCCTAAGGACGCTAAGGACCCGCGAGAAGAGGCATTTGAAGATTATGTCGTGTCCAATATTAAGGAGATTGTGCGCGCAACGCGAGGACGAGCGCTTGTGCTCTTTACTTCTTTTCGCTCCATGCAGACCACATTTGCTAGACTAGAAGCTCTCGACAAAGAGGGTTTCACGGTCCTTATGCAGGGGAATGCGTCTCGCAGCATGCTAATGCAACGCTTCATAGCTTCTTCGCAAGCCGTGCTGTTAGCAGTAGCTAGTTTTTGGGAAGGCATCGATGTGCCCGGCGAAGCCTTAAGCTGCGTAATTCTGGTTAGACTTCCTTTCGGTGTGCCGACGGAGCCCATAACGCAAGCTCGCATGGAACATATGCAGCGTAAGGGAGAAGATGCGTTTAGCGCTTACAGCCTTCCGCAGGCTGTCCTCAAGCTTAAGCAGGGCTTTGGGCGCCTGATTCGCACGGCTGAGGACAGAGGAGTTGTTGCCATACTTGACGGTCGCGTGCAAAATAAGGGTTATGGCCGTGCTTTTCTGAAAGAATTGCCGCCTGCGCGCATCACTTATGCGGTAGAAGATGTGAAAGAGCTTTTGTTTGGACGGTAGCAGCATTTTATTTACAGAGAAAGGGTGGTTGAAAATAATGAAACGGGGCCATATTGCTGTAGCCATATTAATTGCCATGCTGTACATTGGCAGTCTAGGCTCTGCGCGAGCATTTACGCCGCAACCCGGGACTACGGATGACCCACTCATAACGGTAAGCTTTTTTAACCAAGCCATCCAGCCGTTAGTAGCGCGACTGGCAGCTGTAGAAGCGTTAACTCAGCACATTACAGGATTAGAGCAGCGCATCGCTCGCTTAGAGGCGCAAGTAGCAGCGCTTGAGGCGAGGGCAGCTCAACCTTCGCCTGCCACACCGACACCCGTTCAACCTGTGGTTGTACATGGTTTTATTAACGGCACGATGGTCAATGTGCGTAGTGGCCCCGGCACAACATTTAGTATTGTCATCACTTTGCCCCTGAACACTCGCCTAGAGGTCATAGAACGCGGCACGGCTTGGCATCGAGTGCGTTTACAGGATGGACGGACAGGTTTTGTGAGTGCACCATTGCTCAGAATACCTTAGTACGTATATGCTTGTTTTTGATAACACTAAGTTAACATCATGTTATCGACTCGCAAAAAAAAGTTTTGTAGATGCGTTGACAGCCATTAAGACGTTGTGCTAATATAAAAAACGTCGCTGCGAACGAACTAGCGCGACGAGTGATCCTTGAAAACTGAACAATGCAGGCGCGCTTGGGAAGTGTGAGCCGTGAGCTGGGAGCTGTGAAAGGCGAGCGGTGAACGGTGAACATCCGAGTTGCGCTGGTGAGTTTCTCTAACCAAGAAATTCACGTTAAGGATGAATACAAGCGAGTTATTCGCAAAACAAAACATAAAGCGAGCCAAATCGCTTTCTGAATACGAGGTTACTAAGGGCCGCCTGGTGTCGGTGTCAGCTTTTCGGAGCTGAGTACTCGGCGTACAGAGCCTTAAGCTAAACTTTATCGGAGAGTTTGATCCTGGCTCAGGACGAACGCTGGCGGCATGCCTAATACATGCAAGTCGAACGCTTGAGAGGTGAGATTTGGGAGATTAGAAGTGGGACCTAAAAATCTCACATCTAACTTCTCACATCTCACTTCTCAAGAGTGGCGGACGGGTGAGTAACGCGTGGGCAACCTGCCCCAAAGCTCGGGATAACACTCCGAAAGGAGTGCTAATACCGGATGTAGTTGCGCTGCTGCATGGCAGTGCAAAAAAAGGAGCAATCCACTTTGGGATGGGCCCGCGTCTGATTAGCTAGTTGGTGGGGTAACGGCCTACCAAGGCGACGATCAGTAGCCGACCTGAGAGGGTGATCGGCCACACTGGGACTGAGACACGGCCCAGACTCCTACGGGAGGCAGCAGTCGGGAATATTGGTCAATGGGGGAAACCCTGAACCAGCAATGCCGCGTGAGTGATGAAGGTTTTCGGATCGTAAAGCTCTGTCTTTGGGGACGAATCAATGACGGTACCCGAGGAGGAAGCCCCGGCTAACTACGTGCCAGCAGCCGCGGTAATACGTAGGGGGCGAGCGTTGTCCGGAATTACTGGGCGTAAAGGGCGAGTAGGCGGTTTAATAAGTCAGATGTGAAATACTGAGGCTTAACCTCAGGGCTGCATTTGAAACTATTAGACTTGAGTGCAGGAGAGGAAAGTGGAATTCCCAGTGTAGCGGTGAAATGCGTAGATATTGGGAGGAACACCAGTGGCGAAGGCGACTTTCTGGACTGTAACTGACGCTGAGGCGCGAAAGCGTGGGGAGCAAACAGGATTAGATACCCTGGTAGTCCACGCCGTAAACGATGAGTGCTAGGTGTAGAGGGTATCGACCCCTTCTGTGCCGGAGTTAACACAATAAGCACTCCGCCTGGGGAGTACGGTCGCAAGACTGAAACTCAAAGGAATTGACGGGGGCCCGCACAAGCAGCGGAGCATGTGGTTTAATTCGACGCAACGCGAAGAACCTTACCAGGACTTGACATCCCTCGCTAGTCTCGGAAACGGGATGTTCCCTTCGGGGACGAGGAGACAGGTGGTGCACGGTTGTCGTCAGCTCGTGTCGTGAGATGTTGGGTTAAGTCCCGCAACGAGCGCAACCCTTATCCTTAGTTGCCAGCGAGAAAGACGGGCACTCTAGGGAGACTGCCGGTGACAAACCGGAGGAAGGTGGGGATGACGTCAAATCATCATGCCCCTTATGTCCTGGGCTACACACGTGCTACAATGGGCTGTACAGAGGGAAGCGAGACCGCGAGGTGGAGCGAATCCCATAAAACAGCTCTCAGTTCAGATCGCAGGCTGCAACTCGCCTGCGTGAAGATGGAGTTGCTAGTAATCGCCGGTCAGCATACGGCGGTGAATGCGTTCCCGGGCCTTGTACACACCGCCCGTCACACCACGAGAGTTGACAACACCCGACGTCGGTGCTGAGCCGCCTAAGGTGGGGTTGATGATTGGGGTGAAGTCGTAACAAGGTAGCCGTATCGGAAGGTGCGGCTGGATCACCTCCTTTCTAAGGAGCTTTATGGGTGTTGAGTAGTGAGCAATGAGAAGTGAGAAATGAGAGTTGAGAGATAAGAAGTGAGAAGTGAGAGAGATCTCGCCTCCCACCTCACAAATCTCACCTCACACATCCCACATCTCACCTCCCACCTCACACATCCCATTAATCCTAGGTCGGTCATCCTTACTGCATTGTTCAGTTTTGAGGGATCACTGGCGCGCCACAGGCGCGCGGAGTGAGAAGTGAGACATGAGAACTGTGAATTGAGAAGCGTGCAATGAGAAATGTGAAGTGAGACGTTGGAAGTGAGAGAGATCTCATCTCTCACCTCTAGCTCCCAAATCTTATGCCCCACGCCTCCAGTCCCACATCCCATCTCCCACCACTCAAACCTCAACTGCACCTTGAAAACTGAACAGTGAAGAATACAAAAGCGCGATGCAGGCTTATAGTTTGCATTGCAAAAAAATAGTCAAGCTAATAAGGGCGTACGGTGGATGCCTTGGCGCTAGAAGTCGAAGAAGGACGCCGCTAACTGCGAAAAGCCACGGGGAGTCGTAAGCAGGCTTTGATCCGTGGATCTCCGAATGGGGGAACCCACATGGAGCGAACTCCATGTATCCCATACTGAATCCATAGGTATGGGAAGACAACCGGGTGAACTGAAACATCTAAGTAACCCGAGGAAAAGAAAGAATCATTGATTCCCTAAGTAGTGGCGAGCGAAAAGGGAAGAGCCCAAACCTTTGCAACGCATAGCCTGACAGCGTTGTTGCCGAGGGGTAGTGGGAGTTCTTAGGGAGTATGTCAGTGCTCTCAGGGAGTAAGAAACCTTTGAGTTAGTTGAAGCGGTCTGGAAAGACCCGCCACAGAGGGTAATAGCCCCGTAAGTGAAAATTCAAAGGCTCCCAAGAACCACCCAAGTAGGGCGGGGCACGTGAAACCCCGTTTGAATCCGGGAGGACCACCTCCTAAGGCTAAATACTCTCTAGCGACCGATAGTGAAGCAGTACCGTGAGGGAAAGGTGAAAAGCACCCCGGGAGGGGAGTGAAATAGTACCTGAAACCGTATGCCTACAAGCAGTTCGAGCACTATTTAGAGTGTGAGAGCGTGCCTATTGAAGAATGAACCGGCGAGTTACCTTAAGTAGCAAGGTTAAGTGGAAGACACGGAGCCGAAGCGAAAGCGAGTCTGAAAAGGGCGTTAAGTTACTTGAGGTAGACCCGAAACCGTGTGATCTACCCATGTCCAGGGTGAAGCGAGGGTAAGACCTCGTGGAGGCCCGAACCCACTGGCGTTGAAAAGCCAGGGGATGAGGCGTGGGTGGCGGAGAAATTCCAATCGAACTCGGAGATAGCTGGTTCTCCCCGAAATAGCTTTAGGGCTAGCCTTGTTTAAGAGAATCCAGGAGGTAGAGCACTGATTTGGCTAGGGGCCGTTTAGGTTACCGAACCTTGTCAAACTCCGAATGCCTGAGATTTGTTTAGCAGGAGTCAGACTACGAGTGCTAAGATCCGTAGTCAAGAGGGAAAGAGCCCAGATCATCAGCTAAGGTCCCAAAGTACGAGCTAAGTGGTAAAGGATGTAGAGTTGCTAAGACAGCCAGGATGTTGGCTTAGAAGCAGCCACTCATTTAAAGAGTGCGTAATAGCTCACTGGTCAAGTGACTCCGCGCCGATAATCCAACGGGGCTCAAGCTCGTCACCGAAGCTATGGACTTGGGAAGTGGGAGTTGAGAGGTTAGAAATGGGAGGCTTTCGTGATCTTGATGTATATCAAGAGAGTTATAGGTTAGCTATAACCATTCACAAGCTGACCAAGACCTTTCCGGAGCAAGAACGGTATGAAATAGGAAGCCAACTGAGAAGGTCGGCCGTGTCTATCCCAGCCAATATAGCTGAAGGATATGGACGATCAGAAGCAGAGTTCAGGCGTTTCCTATGGATAGCGCTAGGGTCCAGCAATGAAGTTATGGTTTATCTAGATATGGTTAGCGACCTTGGGTACGCCGAGGGTGGGGCCGATCTTAGAGACGCCTACGACATACTGGGAAAGCGCCTTTACCGACTCATTCAAAACTGGAAGTCACATTTCTAATTTCCCAACTCTCACTTCCCAATTGGTAGGGGAGCGTTCCGTACACAAAGAAGGTATACCGTGAGGAGTGCTGGAGAGTACGGAAGTGAGAATGCCGGTATGAGTAGCGAATAGTCAGGTGAGAATCCTGACCGCCGAAAACCCAAGGTTTCCTGAGGAAGGATCGTCCGCTCAGGGTAAGTCGGGACCTAAGCCGAGGGCTACGGCCGTAGGCGATGGACAACTGGTTGAGATTCCAGTACCACCGAAGTCCGTCAGAGCGACGGGGTGACGCAGACAGGTAGGCAAAGCGTACCGTTGGTTGAGTACGCCCAAGCGTGTAGGGAGTACAGTAGGCAAATCCGCTGTACAATTCTGAAGCGTGATGGGGAGCGAAATTAAGTAGCGAAGTTGCTGAACCTAAGCTGCCAAGAAAAGCCTCTAGCAAGGACCAGGTGCCCGTACCGTAAACCGACACAGGTGGGTGAGGAGAGAATCCTAAGGCGCGCGGGAAAATCGTCGTTAAGGAACTCGGCAAAATTGCCCCGTAACTTCGGGAGAAGGGGCGCCTCGAGAGAGGCCGCAGTAAAGTGGCTCAAGCGACTGTTTACCAAAAACACAGGTCTCTGCGAAGTCGAAAGACGAAGTATAGGGGCTGACGCCTGCCCGGTGCTGGAAGGTTAAGGGAAGAGGTTAGCGCAAGCGAAGC